>NZ_SNUK01000002.1:300000-457002 GCF_012027495.1 Thermococcus sp. JdF3
CCCTTCTTGACGGCTATGTCCCCCGCGGCCCTGACGATACCGCCGAGGTCACGGAGACGGAGGGTAAGGTGACCCTTTCTGCCTGCCCGCTTCTGGGCCTCCCTGACTACCTCCTCGACGGCCTCCCTGGTGAAGTGGGGTATCTTTCCGTCACGGATTACCTCCTGCGCGACGAACTGAACGAGCTTCTTTCTGTTCTCCAGGGTGTCCGGCATCGTCGTGCGCATGTAGACCTCGTAACCGTAGCCCCGTATACGGGAGCGCAGGGCGGGGTGCATCTTGTCAACGGTGTCGAGGTTTCCTGCCGCAACGAGGACGAAGTCACACGGTACCGGCTCGGTCCTGACCATGGCACCGCTCGACATCTCGCTCTGGCCGGTTATCGGGAACTTCTTCTCCTGCATGGCAGTGAGGAGGCTCTGCTGCATCTTGAGGCTCAGGGTCGCCACCTCATCTATGAACAGGACTCCCTTGTGGGCGCGGTGTATCATTCCCGGCTCAACCCTCTCGTGGGCGGGCGTTCCGAGGCCGCCGCTCTGGAACGGGTCGTGCCTGACGTCGCCGAGGAGCGCGCCCGCGTGCGCGCCGGTTGCGTCTATGAACGGCGCCTTGGTTCTGCCGCAGTTGTCCACGAGAAGCTTCGGGACGAGAACGGAGCCCTTGAGGCGCATGTTGGAGAGCGCCATTATGGTGAGTATAACGACAAAGAGACCCATCAAGAGCGTCGTCGCGCTGAAGTCTATGAAAAGGGCGAGCATGACGGTGAACATAACGAACAGGAGGATGTAGGACTTTATATTCTCCTGGCCCTTGGCCTTCTCCCGGTACTTCTCGACTATCCTTCTTCCCTGGCAGGCGGGAACGGTCTTTATCTTGGGCATGTTCTCGTCTTCTGGGTTCGGGAAGACCAGTATGTCTTCGAGGTTCTCCGTCGGGAGAAGCTCCGCCATGGCCTGACCGAGCATGGACTTGCCGGTTCCAGGTTCCCCGATTAAAAGGACGTGCCTCTTCTGGTTCGCCGCAGTTCTGATGACCTCGACGGCATGTTCCTGGCCGATAACCTGGTCTATGAGCTTCTCCGGAACCCTGATCTCCTCGGTGGTGCTGAAATCCACGCCCAGCTCCAGGCTCTCGCCGTACTCCCTGGGGGCCAGGGCCTCTTCAATCTTTTCTTTGTCCCCCATTTTTCTTCCCTCTTTCGTTCTCTCAACTCCGAATGCTCGGGGCGATTTATAACTTTTTTGAGGCACCTGAGAAAAAGCTAAAATAGTGCATAGAATCCATAATGAATGGTGAAAGCGATGAGGGTAGAGGATCAGATAGTGTTTACGGCGCATCACGGGAACTGGAAGGTGGCGGACAGGCTCCTCGATATGGACGACGAGAAGGTGGCTCACTTCATAGCGAGCATCGCCAACACGGTCAACGCGAAGATACCTGAGTACCTCACGGAGGTTATGAACGTCGCGGGAATATCGAGCCTCGCCGAGGAGCTGGCGCAGAAGAACCTGAGCGATGCTGTCGTAGCTCTTAAATCCCCGGGAACCGCGAGGAAGCTGGGCCAGCTCGTCTTCGAGGACGACAAGAAGCTCAGGAAGCACCTCGTTGATGTCGCCAAGGCGCTCCTCGTCAGGGAGGTTCTCTCCAAGAAAGCCCCCGTGGACTACCCAGAGGGGCCGCTGAGCGAGGTCAGGATAGTCTTCCCGTACAACGAGGACCACGTCAACTTTACGGCGTTCCACCTCAGCGCGGAGCACGGCAAGTGGAGGGCCGTCCGGAGGCTCATAATCGACGACAAGACGCCGATGGCGGACGTCGCAAGGCTCCTCGCGGGCATAAACGAGAGCATAACCCTGAAGCTCCCCGTCTACGCCGGCATCGACGTGGAGGGAATAGACGCATGGTTCGGCGAGTTCAAGAAGGTTAAGAAGGCGGAGATTCCTGCGGTCGTTGAGAAGTACCTGCACTTCCCTGCCGAGAACTACGCCCCCAGGCCGTTCGTTGAGCATGCCCGTGTTTACGCCCTGAGGACGGCCCTGGAGAAGATAGGCCTGCCCCTCGATGTCCCGGCCAAGAGCCTTGAGAAGTACCTGGAGAAGAAGTGATTGGAAATCCCGTGATGAAGCCGAGGACACCCGAGCGGTGCCCCAGCCGCAATGAGGAGTCTTCGCTTCGCTGATTCTCCGTTGGGGGTGAAAACATGAAAAAGGAAACCGTCTTTACTGAAAGGGCCCCGAAGCCGATAGGGCCGTACAGCCAGGGGATAATCGCCGAGGGAAGGCTCCTCTTCGTCTCCGGGCAGATACCGATAAACCCCGAAACCGGGGAACTTGTGGAGGGGGGCATAGAGGAGCAGGCCAGGACGGCGATTGAGAATCTTCTGGCGGTGGTCGAGGCCGCGGGGGGAAGCGCCGAGAACGTGGTGAAGGTCACGGTTTACATCAGGAACATGGGTGACTATGCCAGATTCAACGAGGTCTACAACCGCTACTTCTCCAACTCCAAGCCTGCCAGGGCGGTTGTTGAGGTCTCAAACCTGCCCAAGGGCGTGGCGGTTGAAGTGGAGGCCATCGCCGTCCTCTGAGTCTTTTCCTATTTTCACAGACCGGGAAGGTGAAAGCATGGACGTCGTGAGAATAAGGAGAGAGCTGCTCGAATACCTGCTGGAGCTGGCGCGCGAGTTCTACCCAAACGAGTTCGCCGGTTTCCTGAGGGAGAAGGACGGGGTCTTCGAGGAGGTTCTCATAGCCCCCAACCCGCACTTCGGCACGAGCTCGGCTTTCTTCGACACATGGATGCTGCCCTACGACGGGAGCATAAAGGGAACCGTCCACTCACATCCGGGGCCGAGCGCCAGGCCCTCCCAGGCGGACCTCCACTTCTTCTCGAAGTTTGGAGGCGTTCACCTGATAATAGCGTATCCCTTTACGGAAGACGCTGTCAGAGCGTACCTGAGCAGCGGCGAGCGCATCAGGATGGAGATAGTGGACTGAGCGCACAGCGCAAGGGATCGACGCTCGTTCATGTGAAAATTCTTAAAAAGGTGGGCCGCACTAAGAGTTTTGGTGTTGGACATGAAGGTGCGTGACGTTCTGGACAGGCTGGACGAGAAACAGAAGAGGACAGTGATGCAGTGTTTTGAGACATGCAACATACCCGACCTCGACAGGGAAGTGGACATCCACGTCGATGACGAAACGATGGGGTTCCTCAAGGCGATATCCAATCCCCTGCGGTTCAGGATACTCAAGCTTCTGAAGGATAACTGGATGTGCGTGTGCCTGATATCCAAGATACTCGAGCAGGACCAGACCCTGATCAGCCACCACCTCCGTACCCTAAAGGCCCTGAACCTGATCGACGAGCGCAAGGAGGGCAAGATGCACTTCTACAGAACCAACAAAGATGTGCTCGAGGAGTATCTCACAAAGGTTCGTGAGGGGCTGGTGTGACCGTGAACGAGCACCAGGAAAAAGTTGACAGGCTCGTCAGGGAGTTCGGCGGCTACTGGAGCCCCTTCGAGATGCTCGCGGCGCTGGTGGAGGAGGTCGGCGAGCTGGCTGACGAGCTTCTGAAGGTCGAGGGTGTAAAAGGCACGGGGGAGAAGGAACGTCTGGAGGAGGAAATTGGCGACGTGGTCTTCGCACTCGCCTGCATCGCGAACTACTACGGTGTCGACCTCCTGACCGCGCTGGAGAAAAGTGTGAAAAAGTACCTGGTCCGCGATGGAAACAGATGGAAAGAATCCGATGAAGACTCAGAAAAATAAAGATATTTCACTGTAACAACTGGTTTCACTGTATAACCAAGTTTTACGCGTATACTGCCTCCGTGGAGTGACCGAAGGGTTAGAAATAATCCAACTTATAGAAACATTTTTATAATCGAATGGTCAACTAGGATAAAAGCACCTGGAGGTGAAGGGATGGCGGATAAAATAAACGGAATAGACATCCGCATTTTAAAGCTCCTCTCAAAGAACGCCCGCCTTACTTACAAGGAACTCGCCGAGATTCTTGGTACCACCAGACAGAGAATATCCAGGAGGATGGACCGTCTCGAGAGGAACGGCGTCATAAAGAAGTACACCGTTATACCCGACTACGACGCCCTCGGCTACGTCCACGTGATCCTCGGAATAACCGTCAAGCCATCGGTCAACATCGACGAGATAATCCCCACCCTGGTTGAGGACGAGAACATCAAGATCATCCAGCGCGCCATCGGCTCCCACAGCCTGGTCATACACATAGTCGGGCCAAAGGACATGAAGGAGCTCGAAAAGATCATCTCAGAGGTCTCCAGGAAGATACCCGGAATCGATACTCTGGATATAACATTCGTCACAGAGACCGTCAAGTTCGAGGTTCTTTGATTTCCCTTACTTCCTTCGTCAACCGCCGAGAGAAAGAATAATAAACGCACCGCAGCACTTCTTCCCAAGGTGGCAACGATGCTCGAAAGAATCGCCGTGGACTTGGCAGTGGTCGCCGGACTGGGCCTCGGCTCGTACTGGTTCGGGGCCCTCGACGCAAAGGGTGCCATCGCAGCGGCGGTGCTGGGGCTTGTTGTCATAGAACTCGGCGGGATTTATCCGTTCCTGGCCATGGTGGCCTTCGTTGTCATCGGCGTTCTTGCAACCAAGTACCGGTTTATGGAGAAGGTCAGACTCGGCGCGGCCCAGAGCAGAAACGGAGTCAGGAGCTGGGGCAACGTCCTTGGAAACGGGCTCGCTGCCGCCATCTTCCTGGTCTTCGAGCGGCTGTCCCATATGGATGTCTTCTGGGCGGCGACGTTCGCGGCCATTGCAACCGCAAACGGGGACACCCTTGCCAGCGAGCTTGGGAAGGTTTTCGGGAGGAGCCCGAAACTGATAACCAACTTTAAACCCGCCAGGCCGGGAACCAACGGCGCCGTGTCCTGGGCAGGTGAAGTCTTTGCCCTTACCGGAGCGCTGGCGATAGCACTGTTCGCCCTCCCCCTGACGGAGGAGAAGGGGCTTATGCTCCTCGCGGTTACCCTGGGCGGCTTCATCGGGGTTAACCTGGACAGCCTCATAGGCGCCACCCTGGAGAACGAGGGCATCACCAACAACAACTCCACCAATTTCCTGGCCTCACTCCTGGGCGGCTTCGTGGGCGCTGGCCTGTTCTACATCCTTCACGGGGGAGCATGAGATTTTAAAACCACTAAGTGAGAATTTCCCCGGCGGATGATGACTACGGCGGATTCCTGAGCGGTGAGGACGACCTTAGGGTCTGACGCCGTTTGCATAACGTGCAATTCCATAACTGAAGAATTAAAGAGAGGTTCGATGGGTTAATCGGAAACCGCCTCTCCCTTTGCCTCCCGCTCCCCTGCGTATTCCTCATAAACCTCCCAGAGGGACACGAGTGCGGCTGGAATGCCGTGCTCGGTGGCAAATGTCATGTACGGGGCAAGGTCGATCACGTAATCCGCGAACCTGAAGAGGCCCCTCGGAATCCCCTCGCGGGAGCCGATGAACACCACGACCTCCTTCGCATGGAACATGTCGCGCGCAAGCCTCTCTCCAACCTGTGCCACGGTTGGGCCCTTGGGGTCAGTTATTATGAGGAGCCTTTTGTCCCTCCTTTTGTCGCGAACCACCTGATAAAGGTCCCACACGCTGACGGGGACCTTCTCAACCTTCCATGGATAACTCTCACGCTGTATTCTGTGCCTGCTCTCCTGACCAACCCTGACACCTTTGATGAACTCGGCCAGCTCGAGGGCATCCATCTTTCCCTTCGGGGCTATTATGAGCTCCTTCACCTCGAAGGCCTGGGCGGCCCTTCCGATCTTCTCTCCAAAGGAGCGGCAGACCTTGTAGCCTCCCCAGTACGGCATCTGGACAACGGTGACCTTGCGGAAGAGCTCCCTGGCGTCCCTCTTGTCCGGAGTGAACTTCCTGAACTCCTCGCCCGGGAGAACCGAAACGTACGCCCTGTCGCCGATTATCTCGACCCGAACAACCTTGTCCGGCCAGCTGAGGTTCACGTCGGCGCCCGTGAGCTCGCGCACCCTTGCTCCAAGCTCCCTGTTGACGTCGATGCTTGAGAACCCGTGCTTTCCGCGCCTCTTCGTCCTCACCGCAAAGGTCTCGTCCTCCGCTATGAGGGGGGCCACCTTCTCGGCGGTTTCGACGATCCTCTCGAGCTCGGCGGGAACCTCCACCAAAACAGGAATGACCCTCTCGATCTCGGGGATGCCGAGCATCACCTCGGCCGCGTTCCCGTCCCCAGTCTCCACGATGACGAGTCCGTAATAGCCCATCGGAGAGATCCAGACCTCGGCGTCAGGGAGCGCCTCCCCGATGTAATTGGCCGCAACGCCCTCCATACCCCTCTGTGTCTTCACGAGAAACTTCACACACTCACCCCCGGAAAACACTCGCGAGGATATTTAAAAGCATGTGGGAAGCAGCAGAAGATCGGAGAATAGAGAATTAAGAGGCCCTCAGGCCTCCGGCTCGGCGAGAACCTTGATCTTCCTGATCTCGGCCCTCTTGATCGGGTAGATCTTCCTGGCTTCCTTGGCCATCTCGGCGGCCATCTTGCCGCTGACGGCCTCGAGAACGAAGTCCCTGTAGTTCAGCTCCTCGGCCTTCTTGTGGATGATGTCCCTGATGATCTCCCTGATGGCCCTCTCCTGGCTGGTCTGGATGCGCCTGTAGGCGATGACCATGCCCATGACGCGGAGCTTGTAGCCGTCCTTGGTGGTGACGTTGTAGATACCATCAACGCGGGTGGTTCTCCTCCTGACGAGGCTCCTTATGTAGCTCCTCGAGAGGGTGTGGCCCTTGAACTTGGTGTAGGCGTTCTGGCCCTTGACGTCGTAGACCTGGAAGTAGAGCTTGACCTGGCCCTTGGTGAAGTCGCCGGTGAGGTCCTTGAGGGTGGTCTCGATGACCCTTCCTATGACCTTCTCCGGCTCGTCGGCCGGGGTAAGGCCTATCTCCTTGCTCCCGAAGAAGTCCGGAGCGTAAACTATATACCACTCCTTGCTCTTCCACTTATCCTTGGTAGCGGCAGCCTTCTTCCTTGGGTTAACTTTTGCCATCTTAACACCTCCACTTCACACCTTTTCGGTAACATCTTCGGCGATTTTGATTGAAAACACCAAATCGTCCAGCGCTTTGATGAGTGTTTCAATCTCACCCGAGTATTTAACCTTTGTTATGACGTCCCCATTTTCCCATCGGGTCAGCACATTTAAACTTTTCTTTAGGCCACCAGGAATGCTGGCGTTGTCCACTTCGAGGGACCGGGCTATGGCCTCCGCCCTCTTCGGATCGCCGTAGTGCCAGACCATCTCCACCCTGGCCTCAACCCTCACTGGATTTTCCCTCCCGGAGCTGCCTTCCAAGGGCCTCGTTGAAGAGTTTGATGAACTCCTCGATCCTGTCCCTCGGGAAGCGGATTCCAGCGGCTATCGCATGCCCCCCGCCTTCTCCGCCGAGCTTCTCCGCGACCTCACGCAGTGCATCGCCGAGGTGGTAGCCCTTCTCAAGGGCCCTCTCCGTGGTTCTTGCGGATCCCTTCACGAGGCTCTCGTCCTCGTCGCTGTCGGCCAGCACTACGACCGGCTTCTCGGGGTCAACCAGCCCGGCGTTTATCGCTATGTTGGCGGCGATGCCGACGAGAGTGTCCCTGATGCTCCTGCCTGCGTAGAAGACGTAGGCGTGCTCTCCCTCGTCCGCCATGCTCCAGTTCTGGATTATAAACTTCCTGGCCTCTATCTGTTCCCGCTTGTAATCGTCAAGCATCTTCCTGGCGCGCCTGTAGGCATCCCCGTCACCGAGGCATATCGCAACTCCCAGCGTCCCGGCGTTCAGTCTGCCGGTGGCGTTGAGGAGCGTGGCGAACTCCCTCGCCTCGTGCCTCGGGTCGCCCTCCGGGTAGAGCGGGCTTACCACCACGTCCCCAATGAGCCGGTCTATGGCCTCCTTGGGGGCGCCGTGTTTGATGAGGTGTATCACCAGTGCATCGTGAAGCTTCCGCTTCTCCTCCTCGCGGAGCTGCCAGTACTTCACCTCCGGGTCGAAGCCCCTGGCGCGGAGCCACTCTATGGCCTTCCGCTCATCGCCAGTTACCTCGGGAATCTCCGGGTTGGTGGAGTAGGCCAGCATCTGGCGTAGAGGCCGGCTTTCGCGCCCGAAGAGGCGAAGTTCCTTCCGAACCTCCAGGATGCCGAGTTCCTTTCCGTCCTCTATGATGTCAAGGTTCATGCCGTGGAACGTGCCGTCTATCTCCTGCATGTCGCCGACGGCGCCGACGAGGGCGATATAGGCCAGATCCCGATTCTTCTCGTTCATCTCCCTGGCGACGAAGTAGGCAACGCCCGAACCGCTGAGATCGCGGACGCTGTTGGCGCCAAGGGGGACGGGGTTAACGAGAACGTGGGAATCCGTGGAGAACCCGTCCCTCTCGGGTGGATGATGGTCCGCAACAACGACAGTGGCGCCTTCGAGGTACTTCTCGATGAGACCCATCGAGCCGCTTCCCAGGTCGCTGAAGACGTATATCCTGTGCTTTTCAGCGGCCAGCTCCTTTATGAGCTCCTCGCTCACCTGTTTGACGATGCTGAGCTGGAAGGTCCCGCCCTCGCGCGCCACCGCTTTGGCCAGGATTGCTCCTGCCGTTATACCGTCCGCGTCGCGGTGGGAGACTATGCGGATGGTGTGCCCTAACTCAATGTGCATTCTGATCAGTTCGGCGCCCTCCCTGGCCCGCTCCAAAAACGCCCCTCTATCCACGGCAGGTTCACCACCGCAGGTTTAAGAAGAAGGAAAGGGATCAGCGGACCAGGAGCTTGGCCTGCTCCGGATCGTAGCGCCACTTGGCCGGCAGCTTGCCGGTCCTGCGGTAGTACTTGACGAGGCGCCTAATCTTGCTCTCGGTGAGCTGGAGACCGCGCCTTGAGTGCTTGTCCTTCGGGTGCATCTCGAGGTGCTTCCTGAGCTTGACGGCCTTCCTGATGAGAGCCATGAGGTCCTCCGGGATGCTCGGCGCGAGGCCGTTCTCCTCGAGGATCTTGGTTATCTTCTTGCCGGTGACGAGCTTGACGCTCGGGATTCCGTACTGATCCCTGAGGATGGTTCCTATCATGGCAGCGCTGTAGCCTTCCTTCCTGAGCTTGATAACGAGCCCCTCGACCTCCTCCGCCGTGTACTCAACCCAGGTCGGCGGAGCGGTCCTCGGTGGCCTCTTAGAACCAGACTTACCTCTCTTTCTCGCGTGTATCCTTGCCATACCATACACCTCCCGGTGACGGCCAGCTCCCGCCAGCCGCCCCTTCGCGTTGGGAATTGATGGGAGGTTTAAAAAGGTTTGCCCTCTTGACGTATCCCCGTCCACGCTTCTCGTATTCGATTAGCCACCTTCTGATAGCCTCTGCTGGAGGATAACTTTCCTTCAGCTCTATAGCTCTCCGAAGTTTTTCTGATTTCCTCGTTGCCGTAAAACCAACGTTTTCATAAAAAGATACCACATCCCCAAAGCGTGAAATCCACAGGACGAACATATCAACGTTTGAGGTGTACACCTCTCCTCGAATCGTGAATTCGTGACCTTTAGAGTATAACTTTACCATCCGTGAACGAATCCCCAGTTCTTTAAGGAGTTTCTTGGCAAATTTCAGAACCTGAACGTCTGAGTTGACGACCCCGACTTTAACATCGAACGTTTTCCCGGCATTCACAGTTGGAAATCCCTCACTATCAAAGAACCCCCTGAGGAACTGCACTGGGTACCTCTCCGACAGGGAGAACAGGGTCTCCTTTGAGCTGCTTAAAAGCTGAAACAACGTTTTGTTGCTCCCTTCAACATAGAACCTATCCACCCTGGTCGAATCACTCTCAAGACCCACAGTTGTTCTGACTCCCAACCGTTGAAGTGACTCGGCAAAAGCCTTAGCGAACTCTTCATCAATGACCTTAAGCTTGACGAGGTACCTTCCATTGGATTTCCTGTGAATACTCCCATCGCCCAGATAAACTCCGATTACATAGGAAAGTTCCGGTGAAGGCTCTGTTACGATGCGTTTAATCCGGTTGAACGGGTCGTGAGTACCCTTGCACCAGCGGAGCACCGTTGCCTTTGAAAGCCTGAGCTGGTACTCATCGGCTATAATATCGACGATTTTGCCATAGGAACATCCCATAGAACACAGGAACTTTACCCTCTCAACAACCTCGTGAAGTTCATTTACACCTAAATCTTTAATTTTCCTCATGACTATCGATTAACGTAACACACGCGACAATAAAAAGTTTACCCCTCCTCCGGGCACACATACAACCACCACTGCACAAACAAAGACACTAAAGCACAGAAATGAATATGGTAGCGGGGGGAAGATTTGAACTTCCGACCTCCGGGTTATGAGCCCGGCGGGCACTCCTAGCTGCCCCACCCCGCTGCTCGACCCGTAGTTAGTGAACCGTGCAGGGTTTATAAATTTTACGGGAGGGATTTATAACCCACCCCACCCCAATCCCCACGGTGGTGTCATGTACCTGACCAAGGAGGAGGAGCTGATTCTGGCGGGGGAGTACGGCTACGCCCTCCAGAAGGCGATGGAGATACTCGTCGCCCTTGGAGAAATTTACGGTGCTGAGAGACTCATTCCGATAAAGAGCGCCCAGATTGCAGGCGTTTCCTACAAGAACATCGGCGATGCGGGGATGGAGTTCCTGAGGGACTTCGCCGACGCCGGCGCAAAGGTCAGCGTCTACACGACCCTCAACCCCGCGGGCATGGGCGACGATGAGTTTATGGAAAAGCAGAGGGAAGTTCTCGAGCTCTACAGAAGGATGGGGATTGAGATCACCTCAACCTGTACCCCGTACTACGGCGCGAACCTTCCGAAGTTCGGCGACCACATAGCCTGGAGCGAAAGCTCGGCCGTCAGCTTCGCCAACTCCATCCTGGGCGCAAGGACGAACAGAGAAGGCGGTCCGTCAAGCCTGGCCGCCGCGATAGTCGGCAGGACCCCCAACTACGGCCTCCACCTGGACGAGAACAGGAAAGCGACGGTGATTGTCAACGTTGACGCGGAGGTGGAGACCTTCGTTGACTACGCGGCCCTCGGCTACCACCTGGGCAGGACGCTCGGCAACGATGTGCCCTACCTCAGGGGGTTAAAACCCGAGAGAACCGAACTCCTCAAGGAGATGGGAGCGGCGATGGCAGCGAGCGGGTCGATAGCGCTCTACCACGTGGAGGGCGAGACTCCAGAGTACCGCACCGCAATAGCGGAGGAACTTGAGACGATAACCGTTGAAGATTCCGATATTAGGGCCATGCGGGAGGAGTTCAGGGACGACTGGACGGACATAGACATGATCCTCATCGGCTGTCCCCACGCATCCCTCGGAGAGGTGAAGGAGATTGCGGAGCTCCTCAGGATGCGCGGGAGGCCCCTCAGGATACCCCTGTTCATCACGGCAAGCGGCGCCGTCAAGGCTTTGGCCGATGCCCTCGGCTACACGGAGATAATAGAGCGCTACAACGGGAGAATAATAGCGGACGTCTGCTTCGTTGTCTCCCCCATAAAGGGATGGTACCGGGGGATAGCCACCAACAGTGGAAAATCCGCGTTTTACTTCCGCTCATTCGGATTCAGCGTCAGGCTGGACGATGCAGAGGACTTGATAAGGGAGGCGCCGTGAGGTGGCGGGAATGAAGCTCAAGGGAAGGAAGATAGTCGGGGGAAAGGCAGAAGGAGAGCTGATAGTTTCCAGGAAAGCCCTTTCGTTCCTCGGCGGTGTTGACCCCGAAACGGGCATCGTCACCGATGCGGAGAGCGACATAAGGGGGCAGAGCATAGCCGGGAAGATACTCGCGTTCCCCCGCGGGAAGGGCTCGACGGTCGGTTCCTACGTCATCTATGCCCTGAAAAAGAACGGGAAGGCACCGAAGGCCATAATCGTCGGCGAAGCTGAGACCATAGTCGCGACGGGTGCAATAATAGCCGGCATCCCCATGGTCGATGGCATCGATGTTTCGAGGCTGAGGAGCGGGGAGCGCGTTAAGGTCGATGCAGACTCCGGGGAGGTGGAGGTTCCCGAACCCGGGGAGTAGGTTTTTAACCCCTCTCGACTCTTTATTCTGGGAGGAAAAATGTCGAGGGGAATTTACGAGTGCATCAGGTGCGGCCGCAGGGAGGTCGTCGACTCCAGCGAGCCGGTTCTGGAGAGAAGCTGCCCCGCGTGCGGCGGCGACATGGTTCTGGTGGGCTTTGAGGCCGGGGCCGAAAACGCCGAAATCCCTGGAGCCCCGAACGAACCATCCGTCTCCCAGCGCATTCCTCTCCACGCCGTTCATCCAGCGGCACTTCCACCGGCTGTAGTGGCGAAGCTGAGTGAGTTCTACGTCATCGAGCCCCGCGGGGTCGAGGGCAACGTCTTCACATTCGAGGTCAGGGACGTCCTGGAGGGAGACTTTGAAAGGGTTCTGAGGGAGCTCGAGGAGCTCGGCTACTGGGCGGCCCTCAAGAGGCGCGGGGGAAAGGTTCTCCTCTACGTCTTCCCCGCCGGGGAGGTCAAGGAGGACAACCGCTGGCTCCCCTGGGTCTTCTTAATCGCGACGATATTCACCACGTTCCTCGCCGGATACTGGCTCTCCCTGAGCTACATCTCCCTCCTCGACGAATACGGCCTGCCCGGGATAAGAAACCCCTACGTCAACGCGCTGGCATTTTCAATAAGCGTCATGGCGATACTCGGAACCCACGAGCTGGGCCACAAAATAGCCGCGGCCTACCACGGCGTCCGCGCCACGATGCCCTACTTCATCCCGTTCCCCAGTATGCTCGGAACGATGGGCGCGGTGATAAGGGTGAAATCCCCACTGCCAACGAGGGACGCCGCCATCGACCTCGGCGTGAGCGGCCCGATAGCGGGTTTTCTCGTTGCCATCCCCGTCAGCATAATAGGGTTAAAGCTGTCGGTTCCAGTTCCCATCAGCATGGTGCCGCCAACGGGGGGGATAACCTTCGGCGAGAACCTATTTTTCATGTTCATTGAGAAGTACGTGGTGACGTTCCCCGAGAACAGCGTCGTGTTCCTCCATCCGGTCGCCATAGCGGGGTGGGTCGGAATACTGGTGACCTTCCTGAACCTCATCCCCGCGGCCCAGCTTGACGGGGGCCACATAGCGAGGGCGTTCCTGGGAGAGAGGACGCACCGCTACCTGACCACGGCCGTTGGGCTCGTGCTCATAGGCATGAGCTTCCTCTGGGTAGGATGGCTGATATGGGGAATCCTCGTCCTCATGATGGGTGCGGTGGGCAACCCCGGCGCCCTCGACGAGGTGTCTCCAATATCGAAGAAGAGAATTGCCCTGGCGCTGGCGGCGCTGGTGCTCTTCATACTCTCCGCAACCCCTGCCCCGATAAGCGCTACCGGCTGACTCGCCCCTTCTTTTTCTCCTTGAGTATCTGCTCGATGTCGTAGTATATCGAGTCCCTCGAGACCCCGAACATCCTCGCTATTTCGGATATGTTTAGGACGCGGGGGTTGTAGTTGAACTCCTCAAGAACACGCCCCAGGAGCCGCCTGCGCTCCTCAACGGTGCACTCGTTCAGCGGCCGCCTCTCCAGGGGGGCGTTGTAGACGGCAACCGCGACCGCGTAGGTTCTCCTCGTGACCGGCGTGATGTACGTCCCTATCTCGAAGTCGACAACGGACGCACCGGGCGGGAGCTTCAGGTTCACCTTCTCAACGGCCTTTGCTATCGCGTCAGCCCGGCTCTTACCCGTTGAGTGCTCGGCTATGACCCCCTTTGCCATATCTTGATGCGGATCGATCAGTATCGTAACGGTAAGGTTCATAAAAGCTCCAAAGGCCAGATTAATCTTCGCGGATGATATGAAGCCCTGGCGACGTGACAGGATTTCCTCCGACTGGAGTACGACGTTCCTTGTACAATCTTCAACGCTCGCAGAGTCGTGTTGGATACTTACCAATTCCACGGGACCACCCCTTGAGGTTTCCGCAATATTGAGTATGCTCCCCCTAAATTTGGGCAGAAAGCTATATAAGTTTTTTCGGGCCTAAAATAGGGTGAAGTAACTCCCCGGAGGTGTCGGAAATGTTCAGGCTAAGAAGGAAGAAGGGTCAGGGCGCCATCGAGTACCTGTTCATGATCGCGGCGGCCCTGGTTATAATCCTGATTGCGGTTAGGTACGTGAGCAACGCAGGTCAGAATGCTAGCTCTCAGGGCGATTTGGCACAAATTCAAGCCCAAGTCGAAACGATCAAGGCCCAACTCCAGGCATCTGGCCAGGACTTAGACGAGATTAAGATACCGTACACATACAATGAGATCTCAGGAGAAACCACATTCAACGATCTTTACAAGATTTGTACAGGTACCTCCACTAGTGGAACTCTCGAATACTTTAACGAAACTGCCAACACAACTCAGAGCACTTCACTAAGCATCAACAGATACACCGCATGCAAAGCTATCGTGGACTGGTGGAACAAACAGTGATGCCGCTCGCTTCGAAGTTTTCTTTTCTTTTGTTGGGATGGTGATCTCAATGCGCGCTCAGGCATCTCTGGAGTACCTCTTCATGCTCGCCGGCATGTTTGTCCTCGTTCTCGCAACCCTATTCGCCTATAACAACGGTGTCCTTCCACATACCATTCAAACCGGCGAGCAGGTGAACCTGCTCCAGCTCCAGAACGACGCGCAGTACATCGTAGTACAGCTCAACGCCAACAACCTGTGGGACGACCTCAAGCCCAAAACCGTCTCCCTCTCAGAATCGAACGGAGAAACCACCTGCAGTGTCGATGGGACATCATACAGCGGTACCCACTCAGGAGTTATAGATTATTCAACGGACGGCAAGACACTTGAGGAAATCTACAACGACTGCATGGACGGCAACGCCGGCGCGTGTCAGGTCATAATCTGCGCCCTCGGGGCGGACTGAATTCTGACGAAAAACCTTTAACGTTCCTGCGGCAACTATCCCCTTAAGGTGACAGCCATGGGACTCTTTTCATTCGGCTCCAGGAGGGGCAAAATAAAAAAGCTCATCGAAGAGGAGCGCTTCGACGAAGCACTGGCAATCGTTATAAAGGATAAAAAAGCCCTGGAGGGTTTAATTGAACTCCTGGACGAAAGCTCTCCCGGAATCAGGGGGGACGCCCTCCTGCTGCTCGGAATGGTGGCCGAGCGGAGGGGCGACCTCCTGGAGGGGCGGCTGAGGATGGTGTTCCCAAAGGCGGTGGCGCTCACCAGGGACAGAAACCCGTACGTCCAGGAAAACGCCATGGTGCTCTCCTACGAGCTCGCCAGGCGGTTTGGAGAGACGGTGCGGGCGCTGCGGGCGGAGGTAAGTGACGATATAATCAGGGCGGTGGTTGAGGGCGGTCGGAACCTCAAGGGGTTCGCGGCACTCATGGCGGGACAGCTCGGCATGACGGAGGCAAGGCCCTACATCGAGGAGCTCGTGGGCGTCGAGGACAAGGTTATACTTCCGTTCGAGGGCAGGAAGTGGGTACCGCTGGGGGAGATAGCGAGGGAGGCCCTTGAAAAGCTCTAGGTGATACCATCAATCCACGGTGGTGTGGAATAGAAAAACTTATCGGTAGGAACCCCCTGAACCGGTTCAGGGGGTATCCATGTCAAGACTCCATATCGGAAAGAGGGGGGAGAATGCACATTTCTTTGATCAAAGACCTAGAAAGGACGCGAGCAACCTGTTCGGTAGGGAGGAGGAGATTGAGAAGCTGTCCAGGGCGCTTGAGTCTCGAAGCTGGGTTGCTGTTCTGGGACCCAGGATGGTGGGAAAGACAAGTCTGACGTGGGCGGGAGCCAATGTATTTGCCGCAAAAAACGGATACCGTGTCGTTTTGTTGATTTAAGAGATACAGACACATTTAGAGGAGCCACCGAGAAAATTCTGGGGCGTTTACCAAAGTCAACTCTGGATAAACTCTCAAAACATATCTCCGAGGTCTCCGCTTCGGCACTCGGAGCTGGTGTTGCAGTTAAGCTCAAGGAGAGCACCTCAGCAAGGCAGGCTTTGGTGGACGCTTTCTCCACACTAAAAGACACCGTTCTCATTCTTGATGAGGTTCAAAACATTCAGCAGGGCGTGCCCCATTTTCTAACAGCCCTGGGCTCGATTTTCAACGAGAACGATTCACTTCTGATCATCTTCACCGGATCCTACGCGGGTGTTGTCAGGAGACTGTTTGAGTCAACCCATGAAGACCCCCTTTTCGGTAGGATACCTATTGAGATACGCCTCTCCCCGTGGCCGGAGGATGTCGCGGAGAATTTCCTGGAAACGGGGTTTAAAAGGTTTGGAATCCCGTATGGGCAGAGAGAAATACGGGAAGCCATACGGAGACTCGGCACACTGCCGGGATGGCTGAATCTTTACGGGGTGAGGAGGTACATCGAGAGACATCACGAAAGAGCCTTGAGAACCGCGTTGAATGTGGCGGTCAGGGAAGCTCAAAAAGAGCTGGAGCATCTGCTGGAGGGCAGAACCCCCAAGGCGAGGGCGGTTATCAAACTGCTTGCATTTGGCGCTACTTGGAGAGAACTGCTGGAGACTGGAATCACGAAAGGGGCACTCAGTCATCTGCTAACAATCCTAACCGATGAGCTCTTTATCGTAGATAAGGACGAGTCGGGAGTTTACTACTTTAGCGACCCGGTCTACCGAAAGGCCGCAATGGGACTCCAATCTTGGGAACGGATGCTCAACGTTGAGGATAAGATGATACCCCGTAGGACGACAAAAAGTGAATACCCTCTGAGGTGAGGCCCTTGAAAAACTTCCATAAGCTGAAATCGAATTGATTTATTTTTCCCATCATTCCATGTATGTTGCGAAAGATTAATAAGCCTGTTCGTTTTAACTACTTAAGGTGATACCATGATTGAGGAGCTGCTGTTCCTGTTTTTCCTGCTCCTGGCCATACTGCTGGTAGTCAAGGTTGGCTGGGGAGTGCTGAAGTACCTTGTGGCCAACGCGATAATCGGCCTGATTATCCTGTGGTTCACGAACTGGATAGGAATATCGGACGTGCCGCTGACGGCGCTGAACGTTCTGGTGGTCGCCATAGGCGGAATACTGGGCGTCATAGCGTTGATAATAGTCTACTGGTTCTAACCGGATTCCCTTCCCGTTCCTAAACTTTTATAAATTCCCTACTTTTTCATTCTCAGACAGCGAAAACTGGCTGGAAAACGTTCTGAAGGGGAGTGATGCTCATGTCTCACAAGTCAGCAGAGATGTATGAACTCAAGAAGAAGGTCGAGGAGCTGAAGGGTTATCGAGGTCGAGCCACCGAACTGGTGAGCCTCTACGTTCCGGCTGGATACGACCTGAACAAGGTTATGCAGCAGCTGAGGGAGGAGTATGGAACAGCTCAGAACATCAAGAGCAAGTCAACCCGAAAGAACGTCCTCGGTGCCCTTGAGAGGGCGATGCAGCACCTCAAGCTCTACCGCAAGACCCCCGAGACCGGCCTGGCCCTCTTCGTCGGAAACGTCAGCGAGCAGGAGGGCGTCAGCGACATAAAGCTCTGGGCGATAATCCCGCCCGAACCCCTCAAGGTCAGGCTCTACCGGTGCGACCAGACTTTCATCACCGAGCCCCTGGAGGAGATGCTCCGCGTCAAGGACGCCTACGGCCTCATAACCGTTGAGAAGAACGAGGCCACCATCGGAGTCCTCCGCGGAAAGCGAATTGACGTCATAGACGAGCTGACCTCCAACGTCCCGGGCAAGACGAGGGCCGGCGGTCAGTCTGCCAGGCGTTACGAGCGCATCCGTGAGCAGGAGACCCACGAGTTCATGAAGCGCATCGCCGAGCACGCCAACAAGGCCTTCCTTCCCCTCCTCGAGAAGGGCGAGCTGAGGGGCATCATCATAGGCGGCCCCGGACCGACCAAGGAGGACTTCATAGACGGAGAGTACCTCCACCACGAGCTCAGGAAGAAGATAATTGGCGTCGTTGATATCAGCTACAGTGGAGCCTACGGCCTCAAGGAGCTCGTCGAGAAGGCCAGCGACATCCTCAGGGATCACGAGGCCATAAAGGAGCGCCACCTCATACAGAACTTCTTCAAGCACCTCGTCAAGGACACCGGGATGATAACGTACGGTGAGAACGAAGTCAGGAAGGCCCTTGAACTCGGCGCCGTCGATACGCTCCTCATCAGCGAGGGCTACGACAGGGTCAGGGTTAAGGTTAAGTGCAACAGCTGCGGCTGGGAAGAGCTCAAGACCATGAGCGAGTCCGAGTTCCACGTTTACAGGAAGAAGCTCACCCACTGCCCCAAGTGCGGCAGTCAGAACCTCAGCTTCGAGAAGTGGGACGTCGCGGAGGAGCTAATAAAAATGGCGGAGGAATCCGGCTCCGAGGTGGAGGTCATCTCCCTCGACACCGAGGAGGGCCAGCAGTTCTACAAGGCCTTCGGCGGAATCGCCGCGTTCCTGAGGTACAAGATTCAGTGAAATTCCCTCCCGTTTCTTATTCCACGTTACGGGCTCGGAGGTGAAATATTTCCATTCCGCGCCAGCTTCCAGCCGCTCACCTTCTCCATTGTATCCTCTCCTCTGAACGGCACTTGACAATGATGCACCGAAATTATTATAATCTGTATGCACAATTTTATGTTGGTGGGTTCATTGTTCGTTGACAGGGAGCGCGAGCTGGAGTTCCTGGAGAGAAAATGGAACGAGCCCGGGGCTCAGCTCATAATCCTTTACGGAAGAAGACGCGTGGGAAAAACGGCCCTGATTAAACGGTTCCTCGAAGGGAAGCCGGGCGTGTATCATCTAGCCACGGCGGACTCGATGGCCGAAAACATCAGGGAGCTCGGCGGGGCCCTCGCGCGTTTCACAGGCAGGGACTACTTCACGGACATCCGCGAGTTCACGAGGCTCCTCCTCAACTTCGGCAGAGAGGTTGGAAGGAAAAGGGTGGCCCTCGTCATTGACGAGTTCCAGTACCTTACGATGCTCGAAAGCGGCGTCTTGAGCAAGATGCAGAAGGCCTGGGATGGGGGGCTGAAGGATACTGGAATTTTCGTAATCCTCTGTGGCTCCTCAGTGGGGATGATGGAGAGAATCCTGGAGTACAAAAGTCCGCTCTACGGCAGAAGAACCGGGCAGTGGAAGGTCTCCCCCTTTGACATCAGAGCCGCGGCCAGGATGCTTCCGGGGAAGGACTTTGAGGACCTTGTAAAGACGTACCTCGTCTTCGGGGGCGTTCCGTTCTACCTGGAGTTCGTGGGGACAAAGACGACGGAGGAGGCCATAAGAGAGCTCGTTCTCCGCAAAGGGGAGGTTCTCTACGAGGAGCCGGAGTTCCTCCTGCGGGAGGAGTTCAGGGAGCCGAGAACATACAAGCTCGTCCTCAAGGGCCTCGCCCTCGGGTACGAGACCCTCGGCGAGCTCTCAGGCTATACGGGCTTGGAAAGAAGTCACCTGTCCAGATACCTGGATATCCTTCAGAGGCTTGACATCGTTGGTTATGAACTGCCCTATGGCAGGAGGAAGCGGGGGAGATACTTCATAAGGGACAACTTCTTCGCCTTCTGGTTCCGCTACGTCTATCCCAACCTCTCAGACCTTGAGCTGGGAAACGTCGAGGAGGTGTGGGAGAGGATTGAGCGGGACATCAACGCCTACTACGGGATGATGTTTGAGAGGCTCGTTAGGGAGGTGCTGTCCCGCAGAATCATCGATTTCGGCCAGAGGAGCGTTCACCGGTGGTGGCACAAGGGCGAGGAGATAGATGCCATAGCCGAGCTGGATGGGGGGCTTCTGTTCGTGGAGGTCAAGTGGAAAAAGCTGAGCGGAAAAGAAGCCAGGAGGATACTGGAGGACCTCAGAAGAAAAGCGGACAGGTTCAATGGAGAGAAAAGGTTTCTCCTGGTGGCAAGGAAAACAGAGGATAAGACCGACGAGATGCTTGACCTGGAGGACCTCAGGACTCTCGTAGAGGGAGACGGACTCAGTCCAACACCCCGGTCACCCCGGTGAGGAGTTTCCTTATATCCTCCTTCACTTCGTCTCCATCCATCACGTACGGAGGCCTGAGAACGGGCTTTATCGAGAATCCCCTGAGCGACATGGCGAGCTTTATCGCAGAACCGAAGGATGAGGCAATGTCGTAAACCCTCGAAAGCCTCGCAAGCCTTCTCGCGTGCTGGAAAGCCTCCTCAAAGCGCTTTTCCTGGAAGGCCTTCCAGAGGGCAAGGTGAACCTCCGGAGCGAAGTTGGCACAGGCCATTATCCCCCCGTCCCCACCCAGAACAAGCGTGTTGAGGAAGTGCTGGTCGAGGCCTGTGAATATCCTGAAGTCCTCCCTTTCGCCCTTCACATCAAGGATTACGTCCCGGACGTGGTTGACGCTGTCAATCGTCTCCTTGACCCCGGCGATGTTCGAATACTCGAGGGCGAGGCGCTTGATTAGGGAAACGCTGAGCCGGTTGGCACAGGACGGGATGTTGTAGAGGATGATCGGGATGTCCGTTTTCTCGGCCACCGTCGAGTAGTGTGCAAAGAGGGCGTCATCATTCAGCGGGCAGTAGTAAGGGGGCGCTATGACGGCGTAATCGGCCCCTATGTCCTGGGCGTGCTTCGTAAGCTCCACGACCTCTGAGGTGCTGGAAGATGCCGTGCCTACGAGGTAGAAGGAAGCGTTGACGAGCTCCCTGCCCCTCTCGGCCAGGAACTTTCTCTCCTCGATGCTGAGGCTCGTGAACTCCCCCGTTGTCGCGTTGATGAATATCCCGTGGACGCCGACCTTCTGGAGGAACTCAAGGTGCTCCTCAAGAGCTGAAACGTCGATGGAGTAGTCCCCGTTGAAGGGCGTCACCAGGGGTACTATAACACCGCGCATGAGACCACCGGAAATGTTTGGGGCAGGAGGTATTTTAGGGTTCCGGGAAGTTTTTAAGTACCGGTACCGATACCTGGTATCGGGGGCGATACCTATGCTCTTCGACCCGAGACCAAAGGAAAGAATAGGGGACATGTTCGATAGGAGACGGGAGTTCAAAGCCATCCTGAGTGGAATGGAGGATTATCCAATCACGCTCATCATTGGAATTCGGCGTGTGGGCAAAAGCTCGCTCCTGAAGGCGACCCTCAATGAGTACGAGGGGATAGGGCTCTACCTAGACGCCCGCAGGCTATACGCGACTGGAAGCGGGAGCATAAGCTCCTCGGTTATGGTTGACGAGCTCCAGCGAATAATCCTCGGGAACGGACGTTTTGGGTTCCTGAGGGGCATCAGCGTGGAAAGAATCAGCCTTGGGGGGATACAGCTCAGGCCTAGGGGCATGACCTTCATCGACGTACTTGAATTCCTGAACGGGCTCGGGGAAAAAACGGGGAAAAGAGTTGTCCTGGCCTTTGATGAGGCCCAGTACCTCAGGTTCTACGGTTCGAAGGGTGGAAAGGACCTGCTCGCGGCTATCGCGTATGCGTATGACTCGCTCCCAAATCTGGCCTTCGTGTTCACGGGCTCAGAGGTCGGCCTGCTCCACGACTTTCTGGGGATAACCGAGTACTCAAGCCCGCTCTACGGCAGGGTGTACGAAGAGGTCGAGGTGAAGCCCTTCAGCCGGGAGCTGTCCGAGGCCTTTTTGAGGCGGGGATTCGAGGAGGTCGGCCTCGACGTCCCGGGGGGAGAAATCAGAAAAGCCGTTGACGAGCTCGACGGGATACCCGGATGGCTGGTCGAGTTCGGCTTCAATTACTGGAAGAAGGGCAACTTTGAAGAGGCCCTGCAGAGCACCATCGCAAAGGCCCGGGCTATGATACGGGAGGAGCTTCGGGAGCTTGAAAGGCGTTCGCCCAGGTACTCGCTGATCCTGCGGGCCCTGGCGATGGGCCTTTCCAGCTGGTCAATGATACGGGACTACTTGGAGGCCAAGGGTGGCCCCATAACGAACGCGAGGCTGAGTCAGCTGCTCAAGAGCCTTGAGAAGATGGGGTGGATAAAGAAGGAAAACGGCGCGTATGAGATAATAGACCCGGTGGTGGAGAGGGTATTGAGGGAGTGAATCACATCTTCTCCGGTGCCTCTATGCCGAGCAGTTCAAGCGCGTTCCTGAGAACCTGCTTTACCGCGAGCACGAGGAGCAGCCTCTCCTCCAGTATTCCCTCCTCCGCCTTGAGCACGGGGTGGTCCATGTAGAACTTGTTGAAGAGCGAGGCGAGCTCGTTGGCGTACCACGGGATGAGGTGCGGCTTAACGTCCCTGCCCGCCTGCTCCACAATCTCCGGGAACTTGGCGAGGAGCTTGATGAGCTCCTTCTCACGGTTGGTGAGCTTCGAGAAGTCAGCCCTCTCCATGAGGACCTCCCAGTCGGTCTCGATGCCACCGTCCGCGGCCTTTCTGAGGATGGACGCACACCGGGCGTGGGCGTACTGGACGTAGGGGGCGCTGTCTCCCTCGAAGTTGAGAACATCGTCCCAGCGGAAGGTTATCACCTTGTCCGGGCTGTACTTAACGAGGTTGTAGCGGACGGCGCCGACTCCGACGGCTTCGGCTATGTGCTCCTTCTCCTCCCCGCTCAGGCCGGGATTCTTCTCCTCCACAAGGGCCCTAGCACGCTGAACGGCCTCGTTGAGAACCTCATCGACGGTAAAGCCAACCCAGGTTCCCTTCCTTCCCGAGAACTTGCCCTCCTCGCGGACAACGTGTTCGTACGCAAGGTGGTGGAAGTTCCCGGCGGAGCCCTCAAAGCCAAGAAGCTGGAGGGCGTACTTGATGGCCATCTGGGGGTGCTTCTGCTCGGCACCGATGACGTTGATGACCACGTCCGCTTTTCCGAACTTTCCGGGCATCGCTCTCCCATCGGGGGCGGTCGTCCAGGTTTCGTGTTCTTCGTTCTCCCACGGCTTGTAGAGCATGTCGGCGGTGACCTTGCCGAACTTCCAGAGGTGATAGGCTATGTCCTTGCCGGTGTAGGTGGCTGTCCCGTCGCTCCTCTTGAGGACGAGGAACGGGTTCTTCATGTCCGGGAAGAGCTTTCTGAGGTCCATCACGAACGCTCCCTTATACTTCCCCTCCTCCGCCCAGAAGAAGTTCTCGTTGGCCTCGATGAGCTCGTAGGCCTCGCCGAAGATACCGCTCCTCATTATGTCGCTCTCCCAGCTGAGGAGGTCGTAGTTTATCTTCATGCGGCCCGTCGTGAGCATCTGCGCCCTGACAACCCTCTCCGCGAGCTTTCTGCCGATTTCCGCTATTTCGTTGTCCCCCTCCTCGAGCCTCTTCATCAGCTCACGAACTTCCCCATCAACCTCGGGGTTCTCTTCTATGCGCCTGTTCACCTCGACGTAGAGGAGTCCCATGACGTGGTCAATGAAGTCCTCCTTGAGGCCCTTCTCCCCCAGCTCGGCTTCGATCCTGTCGAATTCCTCTTTGAGGTTCAGGTAACCCCAGAGAACCTGTGCGAACTGGACGCCGAGGTCGTCTATGTAGTTCTGAACCTCGACGGTGTAGCCGAGCTTCCGCATTATGCGGGCCATCGTGTCGCCGAGGACGGAGTTCCTGGCGTGTCCCATGTGGAGCGGCTTCGTCGGGTTCACGGAAGTGTGCTCGACGATGACCTTCTTCCCATCCCCAAGCGCGCTCTCGCCGTATGCGCTTTTCTTCTCAAGTATCTCGCGGACGAGCTCCCGTCCAAAGGTGCCGTAGTTCAGGTAGAAGTTTATGTAGCCGTTGACCGCCCTGACTTCTGAGATTTCCCCGGGGAGCTTCCCGGCGAGCCTCTCCGCAAGCTCCTCCGCTATGAGCTTTGGCGCCTTCCTGAAGACCCGGGCAAGCTGGAATGAAACCGCCGTTCCAAAGTCGCCGAGCTCGATGTTTGGGGTGTCGTCAAACGTTATCTCCCCGTTCCATTCCTTTCCTGCCTCTTTCAGCATGTCCTCAAGGGTTTCCTGAAGGATGAGCTTCATTTTCTCCTTAACTTCGCCGTATCCCATCTCACACCACCGGTCGTGATTTGGGATATGGACTATAAAGTTTTGCGTGGTGGCGGCGGGGAGATGGAAAACGATAATAACCTGAAGGATTTTCTATTTAGGGGATTTGGTATGAAGAGGGTCGCCGTCCTGCTCGTGATGGTCCTTCTGGTGTCCTCGGCTGGATGCATCGGGGAAAAAGAGCAGGTTGAGACCACAGGAAAGCTGGAAGCCATGACCAAGGAGGCCGAAGCACTGGGGTGGGTCAAAACGGGGGAGGGATACTCCGAAACCTACGAACTTTCGATTCATGGGTTTTCCCTTGTGAAAATTCCCTACAGAATAATGCTCTTCAGAAAACCCACTTATGAGAACAGACGGATGAAAGAGCTGGAGGGACTTTTTGAATTTCTCAACATCAGTGAATCCATGGAAACTCCCGATTTTACCACCATGGCGGTTGGATGGATAGACACGTCAGACGTGCCGGCCAGGAGGGCTTTGGGGGCCTTTCTTGAGAAGGGGATAAAAGACACCCTTGATTCAGAAGTCGCGGAGATGTTGAATAAAATGGGGCTCCCAATAATCTCGGAAGGGGAGTGGAAGGAAAGGGACGGGATGATGCTTAAAAAACTGTACGCAAGATATCCTGTGGGGACGTTCAGGACCCAGTACGGCACCGTTGAGCTGGGGAATGTGAAAGTGGAGATACGTGAATACCTCATCCAATCAACCAGCGGCTATGGCATTGTTATAGTCGCCGTTCCCGAGGACTATCATCGGAGGATCGTGCTGCGTCCCCTCGAGTTCGTTGAGGTCGAGGTCGAGATCGACTGGAACCTCCATGACGGTTCTCTGGTGTCAGACGCGGAGAGCGTGGCAGGGGTGGTTAAATGAGGGCGCTGAAAATCATCGGTGCCATCCTCGCGGTGATGGCGCTGGTTTTCATCCTAACAGTGGCCACAATGGACGAACCCCGAACCCTTGTGCCGTCCACGGCCCCCGACAAATGGAGCCCCGAAGGAACACAGGTGAATGCCATCTCCTACGGCCCTGCAGAGGTGAGGTACACCATAACGGAGTACTCGTACACTGAGTTCGCCCGCGACATGGAAAACCTCTCGCGGCTGGCCGGCGTGAGCGTGTCTCTGAAAGACGGGGTTGTGGGATATGTGGCGGTTGTCGATCTCTCATCGGTTCCATCGACGGTGCTTCCCCTGGTCCGCGGGAAGGTGGAGGAAGAGGTCATGGGGTTCATTGAGGACGAGGTTTTCTCCATGGCGGGGGAACTGGGGCTGGAACTCCAGGAGAGGTACACCTCCGGGAAAGACGTTGTGTGGCGCTTCTCGTTCCCCCTGGAGCTCCCGGGGGTGTTCGGTGGGAACACCACAAAAGAAGAACTGCCTGTGTACGTAAGGGCACGCACAGTGTGGCGCGGAAAGACCCTGGTGGTGGCCCTTGTGGCGTATCCTGACGGCACTCTGGAGGTATCGGGAGGAAAACGCTCCTTCGGAAGCCTGTCGATATCGATAACCGCCAGGGTACATCTGGAATATTCGGACGAGGCTGAGGGCTTTCTCCTGTGGGCGGGCGATGCCGAGCTCGAAGAAACATGACCAACCTTTAAAAACTTCTTCCACCAATTTACTTTGGAGGTGGGTAGAATGAAACATCATGTGGGCGAGCACAAGGCGAAGAAAGGGCTCATAAGGATAGAGTTCGATGAGAGGGACGGCAGGGCCGAGCACGTCAGGATCACGGGAGATTTCTTCATGCATCCGGAGGAGGCGGTCCATGAGCTGGAGCAAAAGCTCGAGGGGCACGGGATCGACGAGCTGGAATCCCTGATGGACGAGTTCTTTGCGATGAGAATGGACATTGAGATGCCCTACGTAAACATCGAGGACTTCAAAATCGCACTCAAAAACGCGCTGAAGGAGTGATGGACGTGCTCGATGTGAAGGTTCCGAGGAGAACCCTGGGGCACCTGCTGCTGGTGTTCCTGCTCTCCGCCCTCGGGGGATACTGGGCGGGGGCCACCAGTCCGGACACGGCCCTTGAGGCAGTTCGGAAGATAATCGAGCAGATCGGGCCGATCTCAGACTCCAGCTTCCACAACTTCGTCAAGATATTCACCAACAACTCGATGGTGGCACTCCTCACCTTCATATCGGGCCTTTTCTTCGGTCTCGGCCCGTGGTTTATAATGGCCTTCAACGGCTTCGTCGTTGGACTGGTGGTGCTTGCGGTTCACAGAATGGGCGGGATGCCGATGGGGCAGATACTCCTCGGTCTGGTGCCCCACGGCATCGTCGAGATACCCGCGATAGCCCTCGCCGGCGTCGCCGGTATCGTCTGGTACAGGGAGATAATCTCCGGAGAAGGTGAGGGTGGAGAAAGGTTCAGAAGGGGGGCAGTTAAGGGCCTGAAGCTTTTCGCCCTGTCAGTTCTGCTCCTTTTCGTCGCGGCCCTCATTGAGGCCTACGTAACTCCCAGGGTTGCGGGCCTCTGAGGCTCCCGCCTCCCCAATCTTCACCGCGCTGAACGTTCCAAACTCTTCGTACGTCTCGATTTCACCGAGTATGACGTCCATGGGGTTCTCAAAGCCGCTCACAATGCTCCTGAGGTAAGCTCTGTAACTTCCGTTCATCTCCATCATGCGCTCGGCCATCATGGCAACCTTCACGGGGTCGGTTGAGTGGAACTTGACGCCCTTCTCGATGAGCCACCGGGTCACTGCGAGCAGTCTGCCGGGGTATGTGGAGATCGTTGGGGTTCCGAGGGCTATGGCCTCACGGTTCATTGTTCCCCCCGCCCCTATCATAAGCCTGGCGTAGTAGAGCAGGCTGAGGCTATCAACGGGCTCCTCCGGCATGATCACGTTGTCAAAGCGCTCAAAGCGCTCCCTCTGCTCAGGAGTCCTGGGGAAGAGAACTATGGGCACCTCTGGGAGGAGGGGTATAACGTCCTCAAGGATGCTCTTTCCGTGTCCGTTGAAGTAGTTGGCCTTCACTGGCTCGGTGCGCATGACGAGGTACTCGTTCCTCCTGACGCCGAGCTTGTTCAAAACCTTCCGGTTGGGAACAAAGCCGTAGAGGTGAGACAGCTCGGAGAAGCCGTTTATCGGTCTCATGCCGTTGGGGTCGGCGCCGCACCTGATCAGCTCATATGCATCTATGGCCTTGGGAAACACCAGGAGCTCAGTGTAGGGGAGTATGAGCTTGTTCTGGCCAACGGCGGTTTCGTTGTCCACGAAGCCTATCGAAGGAATCTGAAGACCAAAGGCGACGCGCGGTGCCTCCGCGGAGTGCTTGTACAGAGCCAGGTCGGGCTTCTCCTCCACTATGAGCTTGCTGAGGCGGTACATCCTCTCGGTACCGGCCACGAGCTTGCCCTCGAGGGTTGCCCCACCGTGCCTTCCGACGACGTAGTAATCGAACCCGTACATGTCGAGGATGCCCGTGAGGCCGTCGAATTCGCGCGTGGTTATTAAAACCTCATGCCCGGCCTTTTCGAGTTCCCTGATTATACCCTTGAAGAAGTGAACGTGAGGAGCGTTCGTGATGTCTATCCATACCTTCATTCTACCCACCATGTTACTGAACAGCTCTGTTCAATATAAGGCTTTCCCAAAAACGGTTGTGAAGCCTTCTTTTCAAAGCTTTATCCGCGCATTTTCAAGCAAAAAAACGTTTAGAACGCTTTCCCTCCATGAAAACGACCCTGACCAAAGGCAAAAATCCTTTAAATATGTCCTGACCCCGTAAAATAGCCTGGAAACCCCTGCATCCCAAGAAACCGGGCCGGAAACCGTTTTCTGGAAAAGGCTTTTATTCATGCGGGGAAAGCGTTGATAGGTGGTATGAATGAGGGACAGGATAGAGAGGAGAACGGCAGAGATAGCTGTCATTGGCCTCGGGTACATCGGCCTCCCAACTGCGATAATGTTCGCCAACGCGGGCTTCAATGTTACCGGATATGAAATAAGGACTGACGTTGTTGAGAGGATAAACTCCGGAAAGGCCCACATAGTCGAGCCGGATATAGACGATCTCCTCAGGAAGGCCATTGAGAGCGGAAAGCTGCGGGCAACGTCGAACCCCGCCGACATCAGAGAAAAGGACGTTTACATAATCTGTGTCCAAACGCCCCTGAGGGAGGACAGGACGCCCAACCTCACATACCTGGAAAGCGCCGTTGAAACCGTCGCAAAGGCGATGAAGCCGGGCGCACTCATCGTTATCGAGAGCACCATTCCCCCGCTCACGACGGTTAGAATGGCCGGGCTCATAGAGGAACTGACCGGATTGAAGCCGGGAAGGGATTTCTACATGGTTCACGCGCCGGAGAGGGTGATGCCGGGCAGGATATTCAAAGAGCTGGTGTACAACTCGCGCATCTTTGGCGGGATAACCCCCGAAAGCGCCGGGCTCGCCGAGAGGCTCTACCGCTCCTTTGTCAAAGGACAGACGTTCAAAACCAGCTCCACCGTCAGTGAGGTCGTCAAGCTCATGGAGAACACGTTCAGGGACGTCAACATCGCCCTAGCGAACGAGTTTGCCTACCTCGCCCACCAGTACGGGATAAACGTCTTCGAGGCCATAGAGCTCGCCAATACCCATCCGCGGGTTAGGATTCACGTTCCGGGAATAGGCGTTGGCGGCCACTGCCTTCCAAAGGACCCCCACCTTCTCGTCTGGCCGGCGAAGGATGATTTTGGCCTCATAAAACTCGCGAGAGAGATAAACGATGGAATGCCGCTCCTCGTCAAGGACCTCCTTTTCGAGGCGCTGAGAACCATCAACCTCCCGCCGGAAAAGGCCGTGGTCGTTGTCCTCGGGCTGGCTTACAAGGGCGACAGCGACGACACCAGGAACTCCCCCGCGTCAGCGTTTATAGGGGCCATCGTGGACGACGTGGCAGAGGTGAGAACGTACGACCCGTTCGTGGAAGGAACCCACAGCAGCATCGAGGAGGCCCTGAGGGGCGCCGATGCCGTGGTCATAGCGACGGATCACACCGCCTTCAGATCCCTCGACTGGGAAACTCTCGGGAAGCTCATGCGGAACCGCGTCCTCATCGACGGCCGCCGCGTGGTCGATGTGCCGCCCGAAGGGTTCGTCTTCAAAGGCGTTGGGAGGGGAGAGTATTGAAGCCCGCCTTTGTATTCGGAACCAGGCCGGAGATAATAAAGCTCGCCCCGGTTATAAGGGCGTTTGAGGGGAGGGGAGTTAAGCCGCTCCTAATACATACCGGACAGCACTACGACTACGAGATGAGCAGGGTCTTCCTGGAGGAGCTCGGGCTTCCGGAGATCGATTACCACCTTGAGGTCGGTTCGGGAACCCAGGCGGAGCAGACGGGAACCGCGATGATTAAGATCGAGAAGGTCCTGATGGATGAGAGGCCAGACGTCGTGCTCGTTCAGGGGGACACCAACACCGTCCTGGCCGGGGCTCTGGCCAGCGTCAAGCTCAAAATCCCAGTTGCCCACGTGGAGGCGGGCCTAAGAAGCTTTGACCGGACGATGCCGGAGGAGATAAACCGCATCCTGGCAGACCACGCGAGCGAGGTTCTCTTTCCCCCAACGGAGGAGGCCCGGAAAAACCTGGAGTGCGAGGGCATAACGGAGAACGTTTACATCGTTGGCAACACCGTCGTTGATGCCGTCCTGCAGAACGCGGAGGTCGCCGAGAGGAAGAGCGACGTCCTGGAAAGGTTCGGCCTGAGGCCAAGGGAGTACGTTCTGATAACAGCCCACCGGGCCGAGAACACCGACAGCAGGGAGAACCTCGAAAGACTCATTGAGATTCTGGAAGGGCTTCCAATAAGGGCAGTCTATCCGATGCATCCCCGCACGAGGGGCAGGCTGGAGGAGTTCGGCCTCTGGGAGAGAATGGCCTCAATAGAGAACCTGACCGTGACAAAGCCCCTCGGCTACCTCGACTTCCTGAAGCTCGAGAGGAACGCCTTCGCGATAATGACCGACTCAGGCGGCGTCCAGGAGGAGGCGATAATCCTAAACGTGCCCTGCCTAACGCTTCGCTACAACACCGAGAGGCCGGAAACCGTCGCCGCGGGCGGCAACGTTCTCGTAGGCCTGGAAAAGGAGCGCGCCCTGGGGCATCTCCAGAAACTCCTGGAGGACAGGGAGTTCTACAGGAAAATGGCCGAGGCAGCGAATCCGTTCGGCGACGGAAAGGCCGGGGAGAGGATAGCGGAAATTCTGCTGGAGCTCCATAAGAGGGGCGAGCTGATGGTTAAGGGCTCAAGGTTTATTTAATCCAAGCCGTTCTCTGTTTTTCCCTCCAATTCAAAACGCTCAGCCTGACGCGCGATAACCTCAGCGGCCCGCCTCATGAGGTAGTCCCGGTAGCCCTTGAAGGCAATGAAGCCCTCGGATTCGTCCGAGACTTCAGCGATGATGTAGGCCTGGAACTGGGCCCTGCCGGTTTTCTCAAAGGACGTCAGGGCCGTTTTCTTATCCGCAGCGTTCCGGTAGTTTATGTAGTGGGTTGGATCGCCGGCGCTGGAGTAGACGGCAACGGCCCTCACGCGTCCCTTCGAGAGAACAGGAGAATAGCTGATGTCGAGCCCCTCGACCCAAACGGCCAGAAACTGACCGTCACACTCCACCGGGGCGGAGAGGATCAGGACCTTGTGTCCTCCGGCCCTCAATTCGTCGGCGACTAAATTTCCAAAAGGAGAATCCGGGTACACACAAAAGCCCTCATTAAAGGTCGCGTTGGCGTCCTTTGAGCCTCCAACCTGAGCGGTTGAATGTGTTTCGGACTTTGCCAGAGCAAAATCGCCGAAGTAGAGCGCGAGAACCAAAACCACCAAAACTACGATGGCGATATATGCCCTCCTCATACACTCCCCCCCAAACGCAATAAAACTCTAAAAATTTAAACTTTTCGAAGTTACAGTTAAACGAACGTGGGTCCTCCACTGGTTACTGAATTGAAGTTATAGGACACTAACGACCGGAGTTTGAAGATAGTGCTTTGCCCAGCATATCTTCGACCGTTCTCGTGAGGTTCTGAGCCCGCTGAAAAGTTTCTTCAAGGGTTCGTGAGAGCTCCTCCCCATTCTGCCCGCCGTGTTCTCCAAAGATGGCGAAGAATCTCTCAATTATCGCTTTAGAAGTCTCCGTAGAGTTTCTAACGACCTTCAGAGTATCGTTGTAAACCCCCAGCGCGTACTTAGAGCTCAGGGAGCTGTTGCCAACGTACCAGTCTGTGGTGTCCAGGAGTTCACGGATCATGGAAGAGTTCAGGTCACTTTCATTGTAGACGCCCCCCTCCAGGGATATTCCCGTCCCACCAGCGGACCGGTTGTACTCATGAACTCGGAGGCCGGGCGTTTTTGCCCCCTCTGCCGGTGAAGTCCGCGTGAATGGAACCTCCCCGTCAAGTCCTTCCAGTGTCTTTGAGAGCGAGCCAAGGGATGAGAGGATACCCGAATACACCATTGCCATTAGAATAAACATAATAATAACCGTCACAATCTTTCTCATAACCCTCACCCCCCACATTAAGTACGGTTCTCCAAATTTAAAAGTTACTGCAGTATTGTTAAAACCCCAAAACATTCCAAAAAATACGATATTTTCAGGAGACCCTAAATCTCCGTGCCAATGTATATGCCGTGCCTCGTTCTGACTATCCGCACCCTCACCATGTCCCCAACCTCGGCTGTGGTGTTGATGACCTCGATGAGGCGGTTCCGGGCCTTCGCGAGCATCTCACCCTTTATCCTCCCCGGGAGGACGACCTCCGCCCTGACTATCTCCCCGGGTCGGAAGGAGAGGGGGATGAACTCGCGCTTCTCCATACCGAAGTGCTTCGGCTTCAGGACGAGCGGCCTCATTCCGGTTTTCTCCTCGAGCCCCCTGAGCCAGGCGTAGAAGTCCTTGAAAGGAACAAGCTTAGCTATTGTGGGGTTCCTGCCGAACTTGTAGGGGATGTAGTTCTGGAAGCCGAGGGCCGGCCAGCGCTTCCCGGCGCCGATTTTCCTCGCGAACTCTATGAAGGCCTCGGCCTCGTCGTCGTTTATGCCGAAGATTATGACCGGAGCGATGAGGACGTCGATTCCAGCGTTCACCATGGCCTCGGCCATGTCCAGAACGTGCCCAAGGTCGTAGTCCTTCCTGCCCATGAGCATCCTCGCCTTGTCCGGATCGAGGGAGTGGAGCGAAAGGTTCACACGGTCAAGGCCGGCCTCCGCCAGCTCCTCGACGAGTTTGTCCGTGAGGAGTGTCCCGTTGCTCTGCATCGAGATTACAGACACGTTCAGGTGCTCCCTGAGCGCCTGGACGAGCTCAACGCGGAAGGGATAGATGAGCGGCTCACCCTGGCCGTCGAGATGGGCCTCGAGGCCCCTCCCCTTTATCCTCGCGACCTCGTCGAACCATTTCATGAGGTAGTCGACGTCAACCACATAGTCGAGCTTCCTTGTCCTCGAATACGGCCCCTCATCAACGGAGCAGAAGACGCAGCTGAGGTTGCAGCCGCTCACGCCGCGAATCTGAATCAGGTTGGTCCCCCTGTCAATCAGGCCGAAGGCGTTGTATCCCAGGAGCGGGACGTCAAGTCCCTCGTGGATATAGAAGACCCTCCTGCTGGTGTAGCGGTTTCTCAGGAGGGCGCCGAGGTTGTTCTGGATGTATATCGAGATGTACTGCTCGATGCCGGGGTAGTCCGTGTCAATGACCATGGCTCCGTTGCGTACCGTGATCTCCGGCTCAACGCGGTACTTCCGCCGTATAATTCTCGCCAGCTCGCCCTTGTCGAAGTCTGCGTAGAGGGTCTCTCTCCAGACCAGCCTGATGCTCTCGCCGGCATCCTCAAAGGTGACGTGGGGAAGGTGAACCTCGATCATGTTCCGGGGTTTGGGACCATTCTTAAAAATCCGACGATGGATAAAACATCCCGACATGAGTGGGCCTCCAGGGGCGTCACTGCCCAAAGGTTTTTAAGGGAAGACCTGTTGGCATCATGCGGGCATGGAAACATTTTAATATTATTGAATTAAACAGTCTAACAGTGGACTAGTGTGGGTGATATGGAATGTGGGGAAAGATCGAGCATTATTTTGATGAATATCCAGTCAGGAAGCAGATAGCCAAGACCCTCCTCAAGTACGGCCTCAAGGTCTCCGATGACCTCAAGATCAAGGCCGGTGATATCGAGGTTCCGTACACCAAGATCGCCAAGGCCCTCGACGTGGATAGACGTGTCGTCAAGGAAACCGTCGGCATGATACTCAAGATACCCGAGCTGAAGGAGATATACACCAACCTCGAGCCGACGGTTCACATGAAGTACGTCGGCAGGCACGTCGGCTACGGCGTCATCGAGATAGAGCCGGAGCCAAGGGCGATAGGAATACTCGCCAAGATAGCCCTCAAGATAGCCGAGCGCGACATCAACATCGTCCAGGTCGTCGCGGAGGACCCGGAGCTCTACCCCGAGGCGACCCTCACGATAATCACCGAGAAGCCCATTCCGGGCGATCTCATCAACGAGCTCTCCAAGCTTGAGGGCGTCAAGAGGATTTCGATATACTGATGGTTCGTTCCCAGCATTCTCCCCTTTCATCATTTTGAATCTGCGATTCCTGTTCCAACCTCCTCCGCCCGGAGCACAGGCATCCAGGACTCACTTTCTAAACGCAATCCCTGCGGTTTCTTCATCCCCCAGATGGAGATGACAAACTGGACATATCGGCTCCTATAAAGCGGTGCTCCATGAAGAACCCCTCTTGTCATCAAAGAACAAATCTGGTGCCCCCATTTTAACCAAAAGTTTTAAACCTTTGTTATTCGCAGGTAAGGTTTATAAGTCAATGTTAAAAACCAAAGATTAGCTTCCCTTAACTCTGTTCGGACATGTCCACCAACCGCTGGAGGTTGATGATATGGGAGAGGCAAGCAAAATAAGCAGATACCTGTACACGGTGATTGTACTGTTCTTGATATGGCTGGCCATAACGGCCAGTCTGGACGTGCAGGAACTTGGATTCGGCCTACTGCTGTCGCTCATAGTCGCGGCATTCACCTACGAGATATTCACCACCAACGGCCTGGCGAACCTCCATCCCAGGAGGATAGCGTACATGATAGCCTACATACCCTACTTCCTGTGGGCGATGATTAAGGCCAACATCGACGTTGCCTACAGGGTTCTACACCCCAAGAGACCCATAAGGCCCGGAATAGTGAAGTGCAGAACCGTTCTCAGCAGCGACGTTGGAAAGCTCGCCCTGGCCAACTCGATAACACTGACCCCAGGAACAATAACCCTCGATGTCGACGACGATGAGTACTTCATCCACTGGATATGGGTTCCCGATGAGGCCCTTGTCGAGAGCGAAGAGGAGCACGTTAAGGCCTCCTCCGAGGGAATAACCGTTCCCTTCGAAAAGTTCCTGAAGGTGATCTTCGGATGATAGGGATAAACATCTACCTCGCCCTGATAGCGATAGCAACGCTGCTCAGCGTGTACAGGGTTTTCAGAGGGCCAACCACGGTTGACAGACTGGTGGCCGTTGACATCATGACCACCATCACCGCTGGACTCATGGTGCTTTTCGCACTCTACTACGAGCGCATGATATTCCTCGACGTGGCCCTGGTCTACGCGATACTCGCCTTCGGTGGAGTCATAGCATTCGCGCGCTACATGGAGGGAGGACTATGAACGCTCTGGCTGCGATAGGGGAAGCCCTCGTCCTCATAGGAACGTTCTTCTACTTGCTGTCAGCCCTGGGTCTCATCAGGATGCCCGACGTGTACAACAGGATGCAGACCTCGACCAAGAGTGCAACCCTTGGAAGCCTCGGTGTCATGGTTGGAGTTGGCATCTGGGCGCTCGGCACCGACTTCGGAAGTGCTGCCTGGCTAACCAAGACCGTGGTCATCGCGGTCTTCCTGCTGCTCACCAACCCGATAAGCGCCCACGCCCTCATAAGGGCCGCCTACAAGAGCGGAATCCCCCTCTGGGAGGGCAGCGTCGTCGATAAGTACCGCGAGCACCTGGAGGCGGGGGAGAAGAAAAAAGCGGAGACTCCCGAGGCCTCTGAAGAAACCCCCGAGGAGGGTGGTGAGGAATGAACTGCATAACCTGCATTGAATACATTATAGTCGGCATCATGATAATCTCCGCTGTGCTCGCCGTCGAGTGGAAGGACCTCCTGGCGGCGGCGGTTGGAATGGCGGCGGTGAGTCTCTTCGCCTCACTGCTGTTCTTCATGCTGCAGGCACCGGACGTGGCGATGACAGAAGCGGCCATAGGCGCGGCGCTCAGCGGTGCGATATTCATCTTCGCCATCAAGAGAACCCAGCGCTTTGAGACCGAGGAAGAGGAGAAGCCCGGCTGGTGGGTGAGGTGGTGAAAATGCTCAAACGTGCGCTCGCGATAATTTCCCTGCTCCTCATAGGCTACTGGATTGCCCAGGGACTCGCCGGAGTTCCCTTCGGGCAGGACAGGATGCTCGTCGCCCAGTACTACCTTGACCACGTTAAGGAACAGACCGGCGCGGTCAACGCCGTCACCGCAATAGTCGTTAACTACCGTGGATTCGATACCCTCGGTGAGGTCACCGTTCTGTTCATAGCCTCAACCGGCGTGGGTGCTCTCCTCTGGAGGAGGAAGAAGCAGAGGACCGCCAAAACCGAGGGCTCGATAGTTCTCACGACCGGAACCAGGCTCCTCGTGCCGTTCGTGATGCTCTTCGGTGCGTACATCTTCATCCACGGACACCTCACCCCTGGAGGAGGATTCCCCGGCGGAGCCACCATAGCGACCGCGTTCCTGCTGCTCTACATGGCGTTCGTCCAGTATGAGATACCCCACAAGGCCTTTGAGAAGGTCGAGGGTGCCGTCGGAGTGAGCTACGTTCTCGTTGGTCTCATAGGCCTTGCCATAGGTGGCTACTTCCTCTACGACTGGATATGGCAGGACTGGGGCTTCGGCGTTGACAACATCGGCAGGCTCCTCAGCGGAGGATTCATCCCCATAATCTACACCATCATCGGCCTCAAGGTCGGCACCGAGCTGAGCGGAATCATCGACAACATGCTCAAGGAGGAGGTGAGCGAATGATTTCAGTCTACTACTTCGGTGCCATCTCCCTCATACTGATAGGCCTCTACGCAGTCCTCGTTAAGAAGAACCTCCTTAAGATGCTCATCGGGCTGAGCATAATGGAGACCGGCGTGAACCTCCTCCTGGTCAGCGTCGGCTACGTTGCCGGAAGGAGCGCGCCCATACTGAGCGAGGGAATCGGGCCGAACCAGGCGGTCGATCCGATTCCCCAGGCGCTGGTTCTCACGGCAATAGTCATAGGCGTTGCCACCACCGCCATGGCCCTTAGCGTCGCCATGATACTCCACGAGAAGTACGGAACCCTTAACGTTGAGGAGATAAGGAGGTTGAGAGGATGAACGGGCAGTACGCTTCACTCCTCATAGCATTGCCCCTCATAGGTGCCTTCTTCGTGCCCCTGATAAAGGGCGCCGGAAAGAAGGCCGTTAAGTACTACCTCATAGCTATCACCGCAGTCCAGACCGGAATAGCGGCCTGGGTCTTCCAGCAGGTCTACTCCACCGGGAAGCCGATAATAGTTATGGCCGGCGCCTGGAGACCGCCCGTTGGAATCAACCTCTACATCGGCCACTTCGCGGCTCTCTTCGTGCTCATCGTTGCCGCGGTCAGCTTCATGATGGCCGTCTTCAGCCTCAGGGCCATCGAGGTCGAGCCGATAGACAAGTACGCCATGCTCTTCCTCCTGCTGATGCTCGGAGCCACCGGCATGATAGCGACGGGAGACATCTTCAACCTCTTCGTCTTCATGGAGATAACGGCCATAAGCGCCTACGCTTTAACCGCCTACAACAAGACTGGCGAAGCCGCGGAGGCCTCAATGAAGTACATTATCCTCGGAGGAATAGGCTCAAGCTTCTTCCTCATCGGCATAGCCCTCATCTACGGCTCGCTCGGAACCCTCAACATGGCCCAGATAGCCCAGCTCGCCGGTAACATGAACGCCACCGTCGCCCAGGTCGGACTGGCGCTTATAGTCTTCGGTTTGGCCGTTGAGGCCGAGCTCTTCCCGCTCAACGCCTGGGCGCCAGATGCATACCAGGCCGCGCCGCACCCGATAACGGCCATGTTCTCGGCCTTCGTCGTCAAGGCGGGCCTCTACGCGATGGCCAGGCTGCTTTACCTCATGCAGGCGGTGGAGAGCTGGGGTTCGGTCCTCAAGCTGCTCATAATAATGGCCACCCTCACCGTCTTCGTCGCCGAGTTCGCGGCACTGAGGCAGAGAAACGTCAAGAGAATGATAGCCTACTCCAGTATAGCCCAGATAGGCCTCATAGCCCTCGCCTTCGCCCTCGGGACCCAGAGCGGCGTCGATGCGGGAGTCTTCCACATGGTGAACCACGCCATAGTCAAGGCCCTCCTGTTCCTCGCCGTCGGGCACGTCGCGGTTACCCTCGGCGGGGCGGAGATGGAGAGGTTCGAGGGGCTTGGGAAGAGAATGCCCCTGACGGCCTTCGCCATAACCATCGGAGCCATAGCCGCCGTTGGAATACCGCTCTTCAACGTCTTCTGGAGCAAGCTCAGAATCCTCCTCGCCGCCATCGGCGCGGACTACGCCTGGGCCGCCGCGGTCGTCCTGACGGCCAGCGTCGTCGAGGCGGTCTATTACTTCAGGCTGATACACACAATGTGGTTCACCGGGGAGGGCGAAAGGATAAACGAGGGACTTGCCGTCAGCCTCATGCTGCTCTTCCTCGCGGCCCTCGTGATAGTCATAGGCGTTTACCCCGACTACGCCTGGAGCATCGCCCAGAAGGCTGGAAATGACATCTTCAATGTGGCCCAGTACATTAAGAACGTTCCACTGATGGGGGTGGGAGCATGATTAACGAGCTGCTTATCATCCTCCTCGCGCCCCTGATTGCCGGTGTCATCGCGTGGGCGCTTGACATCAGGGGTCTCAGGGAGGGAATCGGCATCATCGGTGCCGCCGTACCTCTGGCCATGCTGGCCAAGCTCTACTCGACCGTCCTCAGCGAGCCGGTCGAATACTCGATCACCGTGAACGGGTTCACCCTCCAGTTCCAGCTCAACACCATGAGCTGGTACTTCGCGGTCATCGCTTCGCTCGTCGGCCTGGCAATGGCACTCGGAATGGCCGTGACCTCCAGGAACTCTTACGACTGGCTCTTCGCGCTCATGAGTTACACTGGAGTGCTCGGCGTCTTCCTTAGCCAGGACTTCGTGAGCTTCTTCCTGCTCTGGGAGCTCATGACCTTTGCCAGCTTCATGATGGTGCTCAGGAGGAACAGGCACGAGTCGCTGAAGTACTTCGTTCTCAGCGTCATCGGAGCCTACGCCATGCTCATAGCCATCGGAATGCTCTACGCCAAGACCGGTGCCCTTGACTTTGCGTCCATCAGGCAGGCGCTCTACATGGACGCGGCCATGGGCACCATAACGACCAGGGAGATGGCGGTGATATTCGGCCTCTTCCTGACGGCATTTGGCGTCAAGGCCGGTGCCTTCCCGCTCCACGTCTGGGCGCCGGGAGCCTACAGCGAGACCGACCAGAGCTACACCGCCTTCTTCAGCGGCGCCCTCAGCAAGGCGGGAGCCTACGGTTTCCTCCTGCTCTACATCCTCATGGGCTACAAGCTCTACACCGCCTTCGGAACCTTCCACAACCACCTGGTCTTCGCGTACATAATCGCCTGGATAGGCGCCCTCACCGTCGTGGTAGCCAGCTTCCTGGCCGTGCTTCAGGAGGACATCAGGAAGCTCTTCGCCTACTCCTCCGTTGGCCAGGTCGGCTACATACTGCTCGCTTTCGGCCTCGGAAGCACCCTGGGATTCGCGGGAGGCCTCTTCCACGTGCTCAGCCACGCGGTCTTCAAGGGCCTCTTCTGGCTCGTCACGGCTGCCATAATCCTCCAGACCGGCAAGACCCAGTTCAAGGACATGGGAGGCCTGGCCGAGAAGATGCCGTTCACCTTCGCCATGGGCCTCATAGCGGTGCTGAGCCTTTCGGGAATCCCGCCGATGGCGGGCTTCGCCAGCAAGTGGCTCATCTACGAGGCGGCCATCAGCGCCCACATGCCCCTCGTCGCAGGTGCAATATTCCTCGGAAGCGGCCTGGCCTTTGCCTACGTTGTCAGGTTCCTCTACTCCGTCTGGTTCGGTCAGAGGCCGAGCGACCTTGAGGACGTCAAGGAGGCCCCGCTTCCGCTCCTGATAGCCATGGCCATACTGGCCATCCCGAACCTGCTCTTCGGTGTGGCTCCGGGCCTGGTCACGGAGTACATAAACAAGATGCTCGGTGGAGAGGTCGTCGGCGGCGACTACTACAAGCTTGTTACCCCGACCGGAACCTACAACGCCCTGCTCGTGACGATAGTCCTCATGATAGGCCTCGCCATAGCCGGGCTGATATACCTCTACGGCGCAAAGGTGAGGAAGATAAGCGTGACCAACACCTACCAGTCCGGTAACCCGGTCACCGAGGAGTTCAACCTGAGCATCAGGAAGAACTTCTACATGCCGCTGGCAGAGGCCCTCGACTTCTGGCTCAAGAGGAGCTTCGACAGGTTCTACGAGAGGTTAGCGGGCATGGCTGAGGACTTCGCCGACTCCCTCAGGCAGGCGTTCTACAACGGAAACGTCCAGAGCTACTCATGGTATCTGGTGATAGTGCTCCTTATACTCGCGCTGTGGGGGGTGCTGTGAATGATAGACTGGAAACTCGTGCTTGAAGTCATAGGAATGCTGATATACGCCACCTTCATGGGCTTCATATTCATGGGCATTGAGAGAAAGGCAATGGCCAGGATACAGAGGCGCGTCGGACCTCCGATATACCAGCCGATAATAGACACCCTTAAACTCCTCGGCAAGAAGGAGAGCGTTACCCACGGGTTCATCTACGACTTCGGACCGATATTCGCGCTCGGGGCCAGCATAGCTGCGCTCCTCTTTATCCCCATCGCCAACTTCCAGCTCTTCAGTGCCAACGCAGACCTCATCGTCGTTGCATACCTCCTTGAGGTTCCGATGCTCGGCATAATGCTCGGTGCCATGAGCTCGGGCAACCCGTACTCGGCGGTCGGTGTCCAGCGTGGACTGCTCACCATGGTTGCCATGCAGCTCCCCTATGGTCTGGCGCTGATAGCGCTCATACAGCACTGGGGAACCTTTAAGCTCAGCGAGATAGTGGCCCTCCAGCAGACCCAGGGATGGAGCGTGCTGGTTCCCGCGCTGCTCCTCGCCCTGATAGTCTTCGACATAGTCTTCCAGGCTATGCTCGGCCTTGAGCCCTTCGACATAATCACCGCCCCGGCGGAAATCTCCATGGGTCCGATGGTCGAGTACGGAGGCAAGCACGCGGCACTGCTCTTCACCCAGCACGCGGTACAGCTCTTCGCAGAGACGGCGTTCTTTGCAGTGCTCTTCCTCGGTGGGGCAAGCAACCTGCTCGAGCTGCTGGTCAAGCAGATAGCGGTGCTTTTCATAGCGATATTCGTGGCCAGCATCTACCCGAGGTTCACCATAGACCAGGCGGCCAAGTTCTTCTGGAAGTGGCCGACCATACTGGGAATAATAGCCGTGCTCCTGACGGTGTGAGGTGATGTGGATGAGCGAGAGAAAGAATGACGGGTTCATAAACTACGAGCTCCAGGAGTTCAAGCTCTTCGAGCCCCTGTTCAAGTGGGCCAGGAAAAAGAGCCTCTGGATAGTGGCCTTCTGTACCGGATGCGGCGGTATCGAGATGCCGCCGCTGGCCACCGCCAGGTACGACTTCGAGCGCTTCGGAATAATGCCCAACCCGGCACCGAGGATGGGTGACCTGTTCCTCATCACGGGCTACGTCACCCCGAAGACCCTCAAGAGGATAATCATAACCTACGAGATGATGCAGGACCCGAAGTACGTCATGATACACGGCTCATGCCCGATAAACGGCGGAGTCTACTGGGACTCATACAACGTTGTCAAGCAACTCGACAAGTACCTGCCTGTTGACGTGGCGATAGCTGGATGCATGCCAAGGGCAGAGGCGGTCATGGACGGAATAATGGAGATAATGCGCAAGATAGAGGATGGAACCGCCGACGGCTGGAAGCGCTACAGGGAGAACTACGAGTACTACCGGAAGAATCAGGATGAGCTGTTTGGTGAAGGATGGCGCGAGAAGGACGCCAGGAGGTGGCTGGCATGGATATGAACGAGAAGCCCAAGGTTGAGGAGAAGGTTGAGGAGCAGAAGCCCCAGGAGGTTCCGGAAGTGGAGGCTCCAAAGCTCCCTGACACTAAGGAGGGGAAGCTGGTCGCGGAGCTGCTTGAAAAGGCACCGTACGCCGAGGGCAACGTCAGACGCGAGAGGCGCGTTGAGTTCAAAGTCCCTGCGGACAGGATAAAGGAGTTCCTTGAGCTCGCGAGTGAGAAGTTCGAGATGCTCATCCAGATAAGCGTCGTCGACTGGCTCAAGGAGGGCGAGTTCGAGCTCGTCTACCAGCTCTGGAGCGTCAGCGAAAGCGTCCACGCCTTCGTGAGGACGAGGATACCCAGGGAGAACGCAAAGATGCCGACCGTCATGGACATCTGGCCGGTCGCCGAGACCTACGAGAGGGAGGCGCACGAGTTCTTCGGCATAGTATTCGAGGGCAACCCGAGGCTTGGGCCGTTCATCCTCGAGCCGAGGGAGCACGAGAAGCACCCGCTCAGGAAGGACTTCAACATGATAGGCTACGTCAAGACGATATACGGAGAGGATTTCGACAGATACGACGAGAGCAAGACCAATTACGTGATATGAGGTGATGATCATGAGCAATTTGGAAGTTCCGAAGGAACTTAAAACCGAGGCAAAGGCGCACGATATGTACCTCCACCCCATAGACAAGGATACCTACGAGCTGTTCTTCGGTCCGCAGCACATGGCCACCGAGAACTTCAGCATAATCCTCAAGATGGACGGCAACAGGATAGAGAGGGCCATAGTCAACCCCGGATTCCTCCACCGCGGTTTCGAGAAGCTCGCCGAGCAGAGGCCGTACTTCACCAACATAGCCCTGCTCCTCCGTATATGTGTCCCCGAGAGCGACGTGCCCGAGAATATATACTCCATGGCCGTTGATGAGATAGTCGGCTGGGAGGTTCCCGAGAGGGCCCAGTGGATAAGGACGGTAGTCCTTGAGATGGCCAGGATGAGCGCGTGGATGTTCTGGATAATGGGCTTTGGAAACGAGATAGGTCTCTATACAGCCGGCCAGTGGGCTGCCGCCTACCGTGAGAGGTTCATGCGCCTCTTCGAGGAGCTCACGGGAGGCAGGGTCTACCACATCTACACCGTGCCCGGTGGAGTAAGGAGGGACATACCCGGCGACAGGTGGCTCCGCCAGCTCAGGGACACGGTCGAGTACATCAAAGGCAAGATGAAGGACTTCGATGAGATACTCTTCGACAACTACATCACCTTTGAGAGGACTGAGGGAGTAGGAGTTATGGACAAGAGGTTCGCGCTGAAGCACGCCGTCACCGGTCCGAACCTCAGGGCCGTCGGCGTCCCCTACGACGTCAGGAAGGACGACCCGTATCTGCTCTATCCGGAGCTCGAGTTCGAGGTCCCGGTGCTCAAGGAGGGCGACAGCCTGGCCAGGGTCCTCGTGAGGAGGTACGAGATGGAGCAGGACCTCTACATCCTTGAACAGCTCCTCGACATGGGACCGCCGAGCGGACCGTACATGGTGAAGGACGCCAGGCTCAAGGCCCTGCCGAGGTTCAAGCCGCCGAGGGGAGACGCCTACGCCCACGTCGAGAGCACGAAGGGAGACTTTGGAGCATACGTCGTCAGCGACGGAACCCACAAGCCCTACCGCGTCCACGTCAGGGGACCGAGCCAGAGCCACGGAGTCACTGTGCTTGAGGAACTGCTCAAGGGAGCCCGCCTTGCGGACGTTCCGGTCATCCTGAAGACCCTCGACAACTGCCCGCCCGACATAGACAGGTGATGAAGATGGAGAGCGTTGAGAAGCCAAAGGTTAGGGTCGTCGGCGAGGAGAAGGTCAAGCTCAAGAAGTCATTCGTCAAGCCGTGGATGGGCATCAAGTACCTCTTCAAGAAGCCGGTGACGATTAAGATACCCTTCGAGACGATAGAGCCTGCACCGAAGTACAGGGGATTCCACACGCTGAACTGGAAGACCTGCGTCGGCTGTAACTTCTGCGGCCAGATATGCCCGGCAAGGGCAATAGAGATGACGTGGATGGAAGTAGATGGCAAGATGGAGAAGAGGCCGCACCCGAAGGTGGACTACGGCCGCTGTACGTTCTGCCAGTTCTGTGTGGACGTCTGCCCGACAGGGGCGCTCGACTTCACCGAGAACTACTACCTCACCACCGGCGGACTTGAGGAGGACCTTGAGCTCTATGACTGGGTGCCGATACACCCTGACAAGGTCAGGGAAATAAACGAGAAGTTCAACGATTACCGCTTCCCGGTCGAGAGGATCGAGAAGAGGGAGGACGGCACCTACGTGTACCACCTGAGGGACGGTGACACGGTGGAGTTCAAGATACTCGGCTACGGTCTGAGGCCGCCCAAGAAGCCGACGCCGGCCAAAGCTCTGGAGAAGAAAGAGGCTGCCAAACCGGCCGAAAAGAAGGAAGCTAAGCCTGCCGAGAAGGCTGCGGAGAAGAAGGGAACCGAGTGAGCGTTTTTTGTTATTCTCCCCTTTTCTATTCTCCCGGATCGCCGTACCGGTATCAGCCTCCCAGCGTAACCCTTTAAAGTTATAATCGCACACAACTATCGGAGGGAGGCAATGTGGCTGTGAGCCTGAAAAATGAAAAGAACTACGGGTTGATAGGTTCGGTTCTTGTGCTCGCCGGGGGATTCCTCGGGATAATCCCGTACATCGGGACGTTCATGGGGGCCATCTCCCTCGTCGGGCAGGTGCTTATTCTGCTCGCCCTCAAAGGGATAGGTGACAAGCTGGGAGACGACAGGCCCTTTAGGTACTACCTTTACTCAGTCATCGCTGGAATAGCCGGACTGATACTGGCCGTGGTTCTCGTTATAATCGGTGCCCTGTCCATACCATCGTTCGTTGAGAATGGGGACTCCGTATCCCTGGTTGGCATCAGCCTTCTCGGCACGGGATTGCTGGTGCTCCTGGCCGCGGCAATAGTCGGCATATACTTCACCATCAGGGCCTGGCGCGCTACGTACGAACTCACCGGCGTCGAGGAGTTCGATAAGACCGCCACGTGGCTCATGTGGGGCGCGGTGCTGGCTATAGTCGTCATTGGCCTCGTCCTGCTCCTCGTCGCGGCGGTGTACCAGATACTGGCCTTCGCCAACCTTCCGGAGGAGCTGGAGCGTTCAAACGAATCCGGAACACTGGTTATTTCCTGATGCATTAATTTTTTTAAGAGTTGATGTTGATTTCATGTATGGTGGTACAATGATAGTAAGGGTTGAACGTGAAAGGGAGATGGGAATGTGGGGGCTCCTCCTGGCCCTAGTCAGCGGCTTCATCCCGTACATTGGAGCGATACTCTCCATAGTGGGCTTCATCCTCGTTCTCATGGCCCTCCACGGCATAGGGGATAAGTTCAACGACGGCAGACCCTTCAGGAACTATCTCATCGGTGCGGTCTTCAACGTCGTGGGCCTGATAGTTCTCGTGATCTTCGTCCTCGGCGCCGTTGGCTTAACATCGCTCCACGAAAGCTCAACCTTCCACGGGGAGGGCGTTCAGATGGTCACCCCCGGAGAAAACGCAGAGTTCATAGAAAACGGGGATGAGGCCTCACTCGGGCTTATCCTGCTGGGGGCCTTTACGATGCTGATCTTCATCGCCCTTGGAGCCTACTTCAAGAGCCGCGCCTGGGCGGTGATGTACGAGATAACTGGGGTTAAGGAGTTCAATGACGCCTCGACTTGGATGAAGTGGGGTGCTGTAACTTTAATCGTCATCGTGGGCGCAATACTCCTCCTTATCGGCAGGATAATGGCCATCATGGCCTTCAGTAAGATGCCGAAGGAGATTGAAACGGGACAGGCAGAGGGCCCAGTTCTGGTCGCCTACTGATTTTCTCTTCTTTTTCAGACAATAAAAAGAGAATCAGAGAATCCTGTCGAGCACTATTGCCGTAAGCGCTCCGACCGCCATTCCCGACTCCAGGATGCTGGCGACTATCTTCGGGAAGACCGCCAGGAACTCCGCCGGGAGCTGGGGTGCGCCGAGGCCGGCTATCAGTGCGGCGGCCAGTATCAGCGTGTTCCTGTCGTTGAACTCGACCCGCTCCTTTATCAGCCTCAGGCCGGTGACGCTTATCATGCCGTACAGTGCCAGGGTCAGGCCGCCAAGAACCGGGGCTGGCATTGAGGCGAGAACTCCCCCGAACTTCGGAACCAGTGAGAGGAGGATGAGTATAACCGCCCCCACCTGAACCACGTGCCTGCTGCCCACCTTGGTAAGAGCAACGACGCCTATGTTCTCGGAGTAGCTCGTCGTTCCACACGCGCCGAGGAGGCCAGCTATCGAACAGGCCAGGCCTTCGCTGCCGATTCCGCGCGCTATGTGCTTCCCGGTTATCTCCGAACCTGTGACGGTGGCTATGGCGTGATAGTCGCCCACACTCTCGATTATGCTCACCATGAAGGCGAAGAGGAGCAGGACTATCGCCGTGGTGTCGAATATCGGCTCGCCCCACGGGAAGGGCCTTGGGACGCTCACGATGGGCAGACTCTTTACGAGCCCGAAGTCCGTGAGGCCGAGGGGAACGCTCACCAGGTAGCCCACGGCTGCCCCCACAACGACCGGCATCGCCTTTAGACTTCCCTTCGCCCGCAGGGCAACGAAAACCGTCGTGAGGAAAGTTATGACCGCGACCAGGGTTGCCCTGGCGATGGTTCCCCCGGAGGGGTCTGCGTAGAAGTTGAAAAAGTTCTTAACCGCGACGTCGGCCAGGCTGAAGCCTATCAGCGTTATCGTGACGCCCGTGACCAGTGGAGTGAAGAGCTTCCTGACCTTCCCGATTATCCCGAGCCATCCGATGGCGGCCTCTATCAAACCGCCGACGATTAGTGCCCCCTGAACCGCGGCCATTCCGAGGCTCGAGCCAATCGCTATGAGGCCTGGAATAAAGGCGAAGCTTGAGCCCTGCACTATCGGGTAGCGGGAGCCTATCGTCGTCTGGAGCAGCGTTGCGATGCCCATCGCCAGCAGAACAGCCTGTATCATGAGGGCAATCTCGGAGCCGCTCAGACCAACGGCGCCTCCAACGACGAGAGGCACAGTGACGGTGGCACCGAACATCGCGAGAACGTGCTGAAGGCCAAAAACCAAAGCCTTTGAAGGTTCAACCTTATCCTCGATTCCAACCTTCAGTACCGGTCCTTTCATGGTTTCCAGGGTTTCCATTGAAGCCCGCTCAAGCTGTGTAGGAGTTTGTTTAAAAAGTTTTCGGAGAAGGAAAAAATAAACATACTTATGTCAATCACCAGCCCTGAACTTTCGTCAGAACCTCGTCCGGAACCCTCCCCTCCCCTACATCCGCTATGGCCCGCTCCAGCCTGTCGAGGCCCTCCTCGAGGAGTTCCTCCTCTATCGTGAGGGGTGGCTGAATCCTCAGCACGTTGCCCTGCAGGAACGCCAGCACGAGTCCGAGCTCATATGCCCGCCAGACGACCTTCCTAGCCTCCTCATAGGCCCTCTCCTTGGTTTCCCTGTCCTTCACGAGGTCAACACCGAGCATCAAGCCGAGGCCGCGGACGTCGCCGATGAGTTCGTGCTCTTCCTTCATCTTTTCGAGTCTCCTCTTTGCGTACCTTCCGAGCCTTTCCGCCCTCCTCAGCAGGTTTTTCTCCTCGATCTCCTCGATAACGGCAAGGGCTGCCCTGCTCGCCACGGGATTGCCGCTGAGGGTGAAGGTGTGTCCAAGCGGCGGGAGGGAGTCCATGACGTCGGAGCGGCCTATTATTGCACTTATCGGAAGCCCGCCTCCGAGGGGTTTGGCTATCGTTATGACGTCGGGCGTGACCCCGAAGTGCTCTATCGCGAACCACTTCCCAGTCCTTCCAAGCCCGCTCTGGACTTCATCAACCGCCAGGAGGATTCCATGCTCATCGAGGATCCTCTCCACCCTCCTGAAGTAGCCCTCCGGCGGAACGACCATTCCGGCATCGCCCTGTATCGGCTCGGCGAAGAGGGCGGCGGTTCCCTCGGCGTAGACTTCGCCCTCGAACTTCTCCTTCAGATAGCTTACGCACTCCATTTTGCAGGTCTTTGGCTCCTTCCCGAAGGGACAGCGGTAGCAGTTGGGGTACGGGATGTAGTGGACACCGCTCAGCTCACCGACTATGGAGCGAACCTCGAAGTCGAGGCCGGTTATGCTCATCGCCCCGTAGGTCGCCCCGTAATAGCTCCTGAGGTAGCTGAGTATCGTTCTCCTCCGCGTGTAGGCCCTCGCGAGCTTTATTGCCCCATCGTTGGCGTCGCTCCCGCTCGTACCAAGGCTGACCTTCGGACTATCAATCGGTGCTATCTCGGCGAGCTTCTCGGCCAGGAGGAGCGGCTCAACCGGGAAGCCGTAGATAAACGTGAAGTGGATCAGTCTGTCTGCCTGCTCCTTTATCGCCTGGACAACGCGGGGGTTGTTGTGGCCGACGTTCTGAACGGCGGCATCGCTCAGGAAGTCTATGTACTCCCTGCCCTCGATGTCCCAGACGCGGGCGTTTTCAGCACGAACGCCGACTATGGGTGCATAGGTGACGCGCGCTGACCTCGGAAAAACCCTTGAATAGCGCTCCAGAACTTCCTCCTTGTTCGTGGGGTAGTCCATGCTCTCACCATACTGCTATACGCGCTTGGAATTAATAGCAATTTCGCCCAAATCTTGCTGATTTCGCAGAAAAGATTAAAAGAATAGCGAAATATTGACAAGAATTGGGGTGAGAAAATGCGGACTAGTGAGCATCTTGACGAACTGGACAGGATGATACTCCACATCCTCCAGGAGGACGGGCGGGCCAGCTACTCCGAGATAGCGAGACGCCTCAAGGTGCCGGAATCGACGGTCAGGCTCAGGGTAAAGAAGCTCATCGAGAGGGGTGTTATAAGAAAGTTCTCCGCGCTCATAAATCCCTTCAAGGCGGGCTACTCGATAGTGGCTTTCATAGCGGTCGACGTTGAGCCGAGCAGGGTCAAGAAGGCCGCAGAGGAGCTGAGCAAACTGCCGGAAGTGGATGTTCTCGGAATCGCCACTGGAGCGCACGACATACTCATGCAGGTGACTGTGAGGGATTTACACGAGCTTGAGAGCTTCCTCATAGAAAAGCTGGGGAGAATAGAGGGAATAAAAAGCACGGAAACGTCAATCCTCACGAGCGTCAGGAAGTGGGGCTACGCGAGGGTGTTTTAGGTCACCCTCTCCAGCCCGTTTTTCTTGACGATATAGGTGTCCTCGTGCTTTATTGCGCCCTCCGGAATCATGAGCGGCGGGTGGATGATCGTTAGAACCATGTTTTCCTGGACCTTGGTAGCCCTCTGGGGGACGACGATAGTGGTTATAGGAGGCTCCTCGATTAACAGGCCGACGCCGTGGGTGTATCCGGCTATGTAAGCTTCCCCAAAGCCCCTCTCCCTGAAGAAGTTCGCGAGTTTCTTCTCGATGGTGTTCAATGCAACGCCAACCCTCGTCTCCTCAAGTGCAATCCTGTACGCCTCCTCCTTAACCTCGATGGCTTCCCTAACCCTCTCGCCCGGCTCTCCTACAACGAAAGTCCTGGCCATGTTCGCGTAGTAGTGGTTCCAGTCGGCTCCTATAACGACGGTAACAATGCCATTTTCGGGGACCCTGAGGTCGCGGAAGGGCTCGGCGTGAGCCCTCGGCGTCGTTGAAACGTAAACCTTCGGGTCTTCACTGCCACTGAGCATGAGCTCCCTTACGACTTCAGCCGCTATCTCCAGCTCGCTGAGGCCCGGCTTTATGACCTCCTCGGCGACCTTCATGCCCCGCCCTGCGATTTTTCCAGCTTTCCTGATGTTGTCCAGCTCCCACTCGTCCTTTATCATTCTCAGCCCCATCGTGAGGTCGAGGATGTCCACTATCTCGACCGTCGGGTTGAGGCGCTCGAATATCTTGAGGAATATCAGATAGGCGTCGCGCTCTACCCCGAACTCAAGGCCGACCCGTTCCATGCCGTTCCTGTGGATCCAGCTCACGACGCCAGCCATCAGGTCCTCTACCTTCTGAAACTCCACGACGTTTTCAATCCAGCTTTTCTCCCTGAAAAGTTCCGCTTCACCTTTGACGACGTAAACCACCGGCTCTCCCTCGGCTGGGATGAGGAGACTCGGCCGGAGCCACTTGGTTCCGGTGAAGTATATGAAGGTGGAGAGGGTTCTTATGACGGCCCCATCAATGTCGTTCTCCCTCAGGAGTTCCTGAAAGCGCTCAACTCTTTTTCTGAATATCTCCCTATCCCCTCGCATCTACATCACCTTGATCACGAGGAATGCCATGTCAAGGCTTCCCTCGTTGGAAACCGCATGGGGGACTTCCTTCGGCAGGTATACGGCGGTTCCCTTCTTAACCTCTACCCTCTCCTCGCCAACCTCCACAGTACCTCTCCCTTTAATGACGTAAATGAAGGCATCGACAGGTGTCGTGTGTCTCTTCAGGCTCTCCCCCGGCTTCAGGGTTATGTAAAATATCTGGGCGCTTTTCTCATCCATCAGCTTCCTCACATCCACTCCGTGTGGGTTGTCCACCCGCGGGGCGTCCTCAACTCTGACAACGATCATCTCAATCCCTCCAGTCGAGCAGTCTCTTCTCGCCCTCGATCTTTTTATAGGGTGCGATGTCCATCGTCATCTCCAGCGTCCCCAGGTAGTTTCCGTTCTTGTCGAAGAGGGGCACGTACTTTATGTAAACGTACTTGGGGCCAAGCCTGAGCCAGAAGGTTGCCTCCTTCTTCCTGCCCTCCTTGAAGGCCTTGAGGATTTTGTTCACAATGTGAACGCTCTTCGGCGGGTGGCAGAGCTGGACGGGCCTCCCGAGCACAGAGGGAGTCCTCGCGAATATCCTCTCACCGGGCGAGAAGAACCTCACCCTGTCGTCCTTATCGATGAAGGTCACATCAACCGGTAGGGCCTCGAATATCGCCTTCAACTCCTCGACGCTGACGTAGCCCGTTCCAAGGTCTATGTCGCCCCCACGTTTGAGCTGGGACTTATCGAACTCCAGCGGCTGGCCCTTTAAGGCCTGCTGTACCTCCTTGGGGAGGCCGAGGAGCTGCTCAACGCTCAGCTCTGGGTTAATTTCCCACGGATGAAGCGGCTTAACGTCCTTTCCAGGATCCCATTCCGGCGGGTTCACCTTGTAATAGCCGAACTCGTCCTCCTGCTGGCGGATAGCTTTCCATTCCCCGTCAGTGAGAAGGGCCTTCAGCGTGGGGTAGTAGATGTTGTTCTCCCTGAAGACCATGTCGCTCAGGGCGAAGGCCGCTTCACCGGCTTTGGTCTTAAACGTCTCAACGAACTCCTCCCAGGGCATCTCATCACGCTTTGATAGGAGAACAGCGAGATGTTTTATCATAAACCTAATTTCGTCGTGCTTCGTCCAGAGAACTGTTGCTATCGCGGTCAGACCTCTGCGCTCAATGTAGGGGAAGGTGAGCATCTCCTCCCTGTTGTAGTGGGTGAAGCCAACCTTCCTGAGATTATTCACTATCTCCTCCAGAACACCGAGGATTTCCTTTCTCATGCGCTCGTCCTTCGTTGTCGCGAGGGTTCTCGCGTAGAGGTTAAGCATCTCCGCATCCTTCAGTATCTCCTTGTTCTCAAGGTAGAGCGTCTTGAGCGGATGCCCGTCGGGAAGGTCTCTCTCCTCAAGTTCCTCCGTTCCGGCAACCGCTTCCCTGAACAGCTCGACGTGCAGGTCACACATCTTCGCTATATCCTTGGCTGAAACCCCCTCCTTCACGAGCTCCTGCTCTATGATTGGAATCTCAAGGGGCGATATACCGCTCAAAACTTGGCGGAATTCTTCCTTCAGCTTATTAACGTCCTCTCCCTCATGAATTCTGAGGAGGAGCTTCTTCAGCTGCTCCTTCTTGTATTCGCGATTGTTCAGTAACTCAGTCATCTTTACCACCTTCATGACAAGTGTCATACTGAGTACTTTTAAGCGTTTCTGGGCAGATTTGCCCAACAATCTTTATATGTCACATGTCATAGAGGGGAACGGTGATGAAAAATGATGCTTGACGTTCGTGGATTAGAGCCCCCTCAGCCGGCGGTTATGATAATCCAGTCCCTCGGAAAGCTTCAGGTGGGAGAAACGCTTGAAGTCATAGGCGACAAGCCCTTCGTTGACATGCTCGGGAAGCTTGAGGAAGCCGGTTATCGGGTTGAACTGAAGGAAGTTGGCGGGGCATTCGTGCTTAGGATAACCAAGACCGAGAACTCCAAGGAGCTTACGATGGAAGCCAAAGAGTGCGACGATAAGCTGGACAAGATAACCGAGGAAACCAACGTGGCCAGGCTCCTCAAAGCTTACCCGGAATCCCTCAAAATACTGGTGAAGTACGGCTTCTCGCCCCTTGAGAATCCCGAGATGAGAAAGACACTCGCGAGGACGATAACCATGAGGCAGGCAAAGAAGCTCCTCGGGATGAGCGATGAGAAGTTCGAAGAGATGATGGAAGAACTGAAAGGGCTGGAAGAAGGTAGATAGTTCAGTTCAAAACATTTCCATTGAGGTTTATTTGTTTTTTTGGTAATCTCAACCTACGATGGATTTATTGTCTGTTAATCATTAAAGCCACCAAACTTTGGCGAGGCCGTTACCCGCTCAATATGGTTCAGCCCCTGTTTGAGCTTTAAAGTATTCCCCGGCCCTCTTGATTAAGAATTCGTTTTTAATTTTCTTTCCAATACGCTTGAAGATCAACGTGGTTACCTCTCCGCCGAACCATGCTTTGTCTTCAATTAGCTCTCGGTAGCTCTCTTCATCGGTTAAATCGCTTTCTCTTACTGAAACAAGTATTTTATATCTATCCAATCTCTTGATTAGGACATACTCTTCCTCCTCCCTTCCGGGTCTTTCAATCAGCTCGTAGAGACCATTCTCCAAGCCTAAGAGTTCTTTCTCCACAATAGTAACGCCAGAGGGAATGACTTCAAGCTTTCCCCGTTTTACGGTTTCGACCAACCATTCGTACAGGAGGAACTGGTTGTTTTCTTCAAAGCCTGCATCTCTGAGGTCGTGGTCGTCCGTGTAACCACAGATGAGAACCGCCCCAACCCTCATCAGCTTTCCGAGGAACTTCATAAGTTCGGGGCTCAGGACGAACAGCCACCTGCCGGTGGAGACTCCAATCTGGAGGAGCGTCATGTTCTCCTTTGAGTACGTTTCAACCTCAAGCCAGTCAAAGGAATCTCCCTCAGTGGTTTTCAGCCCGTAGTGCAGTTCTCCCACTGCAACCAGCCTAAATCCCCTCATATCAAAGATGAACTTCAGGTGCTCTTCTCGTCTTTCCCGCTGGTACGCGAGTTCACGAGTGTACTTGAACTCGCGCGAGAGCTTATCAAGCACTTCCTTCCAGGATTTATCAAACACGGCAACGGTATAATAAGTAGTCCCCATTTCACTTCCCCCATGATTCATTACATAATGAAAATAAAGAAACATGTCCAGTCGAATTCCGAGGCTAGGTAACGCACTTCAACGTCCACACCAAACCGGGACTTACCAGGACAATTCCCGGAACAGCCTGGGGCTGAACCTCATCTCCTGGCCTCTTTTCCGGACTGAACTCCTGGGGAATCGTTACGGTACCGTTCACCGTGCGTTAACGAAGCTCGCAGTCGCATTAGCTCCACTAACCGCCATTCCAGGGAAGAGCACCACCAGAGCCAGGGCAAGAATCCTCTTCCAACCCATAGATTTATCCCTCAATACTGTTCACGTGGATAATAAATCCAGACTTTAAAAAATTTACTATTGGGGATATAACACAGCGATAGCAGTTAAAATAAAATTACTGCTCCGCAGGAAGTTCAGATTACAACCACCAAAACAGGACAATCAAAGAACAGGCAGAAGCCCGATAGAATCCGAATCCATGAACCCAAACACCAACAAATCAAAGAGAAAAAGAAGAGCTGGTTTAATCAAGCTCCTCAGCGAGGGGCGAACCCTCTTCGACCTTTGTTCCCCTGCTCAGCATGTCCCTGAGGTCGGCCTCGGGATCACCGATAAGCCTGAGGTCAAACTGCCTCCGGAGGACTTCAAACACGTTGGGGGTCAGGAACTCAGGTGGTTTTGGTCCGATGTAGATACCCTTGATTCCGAGGTAGAGGAGCGAGTAGAGTATCGCTATGGCCTTCTGCTCCATCCAGCTCAGGACTATGCTTACCGGCAGGGAGTTCACGTCGGTTCCGAGCTCGTTCGCGAGAGCAATTGCAATCTCAATTATCGAATAGACGTTGTTGCACTGACCGAAGTCGAGGAACCTCGGAATGCCCTCGATGGTGCCGTAGTCCCGCGCGTTGTAGCGGAACTTTCCGCAGGCCGCTGAGAGTATGAGTGCATCCTTGGGAATGAGCTCAGTGAGCCTCTCGTAGTAGCCCATGCCCTTGTGCGGCGTATCACAGCCGCCCACCACGAAGATGTGCCTTATTTTGCCCTCCCGAATTAGCTCTATCAGTCTGTCCTTCATGGCCAGGACGTTGGTGTGGTGGAAGCCTGTGAGAAGCTTTCCGCCGTCGTAAGCCTGCATCTTCGGCGTCTCAAGGGCGCGCTTTATGAGCGGCTCGAAGTTGTAGTCCTCGATGTGGGGAACCCCCTCAAGGCCCGCTATTCCGACGGTGAAGATTCTATCCTGATACGCCTTCGTCGGCTGCTGGACACAGTTGCTGGTTCCGAGTATAACGCCCGGGAACTCCGCGAACTCCTTCTTCTGATAGAGCCACGAGCCTCCCCAGTTGCCGTAGAGGGCTTTGAACTTCCTCAGCTCTGGGTAAGCGTGAGCTGGAAACATCTCGGCGTGGGTGTAGACCTTGAGCTCCTCCTCAAGGCCCATCTCTTCAATCTGCCTGAGGAGTTCGTAGAGGGCCTTGTAGCTGTGGCCGGTAACGACTATACCCTTCCCCTCCGCAGTTCCGGTTGGGACTTCAACCGGCTCAGGCCTTCCGAAGGTTTCAACGTAAGCTTTGTCGAGGAGCTTCATGGCCTCCAGGTGTACCCGACCGTTCTCGAGGATAAGCTCAAGGAAGCGGTTCTTGTCGAAGTTCACGTTTGTTAGAGTTGAGTAGAGCGCCTCCGCCAGGAAGTGGCCTATCTTTGGGTCGTCGTAGCCGACCTCAAGGGCGTGGTGGTAGTAGGCCGCGGTTCCCTTTATACCGTACAGCAGGGCCTCCTGGAGCGAGTTGAGGTCCGGGTCTTTACCGCAGACTCCCCTTATCGTACATCCTCCGGCGAGGCTCATCGAGCACTGGTTGCAGAGCATGTCCAACCTCTCAGGTACCTTTATCATCTTCAATCCCTCCTTTTATGACAAGTGTCATATCCTTCGATTATAGATGAAGTGACCTTCATAAAAATCTTGCGGTTTCTTAACCTAAAGCGGTTATATGACTTATGTCATATAAACCTGTGTTGGGACTTGACAGAAACCCTTAAATATTCCGCCCGTCATAAAACCCACCATGAAGACTAATGCGTTTGAAGTGGCCTCGCGATACGTGTACCCGTCACTCAGGCGGAGGCTCGTTGAGATACTCTATGAAAACGGCCTGAAGCAGACGAAGATAGCTGAGCTCCTCCACATCACCCAGTCGGCCGTTTCCCGCTATCTTCGGATGGACAGAGGCGCGTTGATGGATGTCTCCCAGTTTCCAGACATCGATAACGAGCTTCGTTCATTTGCCGACGAGATCATTAAGAAAAAACCGAGTGAGTATGAGATACACAGGAGGCTCGTGGAAATCTCCGTCGAGATGCTTGGAAAGGGCTACGTCTGCCAGTTCCACTCGAAAATCGACCCCGAAGTGAATCCCGCGGAATGCAACGTATGCCTTGAACTTTTCGGCTGAGCTAAGGCTTCTCGGCTCGGCTAAAGGAAGGTTAATATGTTTCGATGGAGATTTTAATGTTGGTGATTCTTATGAAAAGGGCACTTGTAACCCTCACCCCTCCGGAGAGCAAGAGGCTTATCGCAAAGGCAGTCGTAGCTATGCCGGAAGTTCAGCATGCCCTCAAGCACGGGTTTGTTTACATTGCCACCGGCACAACCACGGCCTATATAGCCGAGGAGATCTTAGGAAAGGAAATAGACAAGGAAAAATGGACCGTTGGTGTCATCAGTAAGGGAAGAACCTGCGTTACTCCAAAGGCCACCTGGCCCAAGCACCTCGTCCTCTACAAGGGGGAACCGTTTGACGACCCCCTTGAAGCGCTCAAGCAGATGGGCCCGAAGGACGTGTTCATAAAAGGCGCCAACGCGATAGATATTAACTGGAACGTCGCCGTTTTTGCCGCCGCTCCAGACGGCGGGACGATAGGAAAAACCTTCGGCTGGACGATAACGAAGGGTGTCTTCACGATAACGCCTGTGAGCCTCGAGAAGTTCGTGCCAACACCTGTCGAGGAAAGCGCCAAGCTGACCGGAATCTACTCCTTCGATTGGGGAACCGGGCTTTATTCAGCCCTCGTGCCGATACCCCACTCCCACCCGATAACGGAGGTTGAAGCATACAGGATACTCGCCGGAGTTGAGGCAATACCGATAGCGGCCGGCGGAGCAGGCGGGGCCGAGGGCAGCGTCACCCTCGTGCTGGAGGGTGAAGACGAGGCAATGGAGAGAGCGAAGGAAATAACGAAGGCCGTTAAGGGTGAACCCCACCTTAAGCCCTACACTGAGGACTGTTCCGTCTGTCCGTTCGCGAAGATATGCGGACTCGGAAGCGGGGTGTTCTGAGATTGAAGCTTTTTTCAAGAATTTCTTTTTAAACCTGCTTCTTTCTCTCTTCTAACGGAGGTGAGAGGATGGACGAGCTTGAAATGATAAGGAGAAAAAAGATGCTCGAACTCATGAAGAAGGCTGGAATGATAGAGATCACGCCGAAGAAAAAGGTGGTCATCGAGGTCATAACGTCACCCGGCTGTCCCTACTGCCCGATAGCGTGGGCGATGGCCCAGGAGCTTGAGAGGAAATACGAAGGCGTAATAGCGAGGGAATTAAGTGTTGCAACAGCCGAAGGCCAGAGGAAGGCTATGGAGCACAACATAATGGGAACCCCCACCATACTCATAGACAACAGAGTGGAGTTCATAGGGGTTCCGAACTTTGCGGAATTTGAGAGACGGGTGAGGGAAAAGCTCGGTTTACAGTGAAGCACCCGTAAGAACCCACACCCCTATCGCAATCAGCAGTATCCCCGCTATGACCGACAGCTCCCTGCTGTGCCTCACCATCGCTTGCGAGAAGTGCTTGCTCTCGGTGACGCTCCCCATCGCCAGCAGTATGACAACCAGGGGGAGCACGAAGACGAGGTTGTAGAGGGCAAGGAGAAGGAAGGCGAGAGCTTTCCCGGCCTTTGAGATTATTATCGCATAGACGAGGTAGCTACCCGCAGAGCACGGGAGAAGGGTTGTGGAGACTATAACTCCGAGCGTAAAAGCCCCGATGGCCGTTGCGTCGCTGCTGAATATCTTCCTCCTGATTTTGCTCTTGTCCCCGACGCGGGACTTCTCCATCAGGCCGGTGACTATGGTGTAGGCACCGAAAACTATTGCGGCAACCCCCGCGACCCACAGGGGGAGGTAGCCGGCGAAGTACAGCAGGCCAACTCCAAGGAGGTAGTAGGAGACGTAAACGGCAGCAATGAAGGCCGCACCGATGAGGTAGAGCCTTCTCTTCGACACCTCCCTGACGGAGAGTGCTATGAGAAGCATCGTGTAGATAACGAAGGTGCATGGGTTTATCGAGTCGCTCATGGCGAGGGCAAAGAACTTTGGTACAAAGTCCACCATGCCCAGCGCCCACAGCGCGAGGGAGCTAACCCCAAAGGAGGCCAGAAGGATTATCGCCAGTCCCTTTACCTCACTTCTCATGATAGTCAGTTATCACCACTCTTTTTGTGGCTTTCTAAAACAAAAAGTTGAGAACGAAAGGTCAGCGCCTCCGTTTACGGAGGACCAGGGGAATGACGGCAAGGGCGACCAGTATTCCGGGACCGCATATCCCGTTATCCGATGAACCCGTGGTGGTATTCATTGGTGTTGTGGTCGTCGTTACTGTCTCATCTGGGTTCCTGTGCTCAACGTAGATAACCTGAAGTTTCTGGATGATGGTTTCGTTTTTTATTATGTACGCCTTGCCCCCCATGACCAGGATGAGGCCGTCGTTCTCAATGGCGGCCTCCACTATCTTTGGCGCCGCGGAAACGTTGAATTCCCCCTCAACTATGGCCTTGAGTTCACCCTCGTAGGCTATACCTATAGCGGGCACTCCAGATATGCCGGTGTACCGGTACTGTTCCCCGAACAGTGCCTGGTTTTCGGTATTGTCCACCAGCTCGTAGTACGTCAGACTGTCGTTTCCGTAGACCCTCGGTATCTCCTCCTTCATTTTGCGGCAGTGGGGGCAGGTCTTTGCACCGTACATATAAAAGTCGAGCTTGTCCGGGTTCACCTGCCCCTCTGCAACGGCGTATGAAACCGTCGAGATTAACAGCATCCCGATAATAATCAAAACCAGCTTTCTCATTTTCTCACCCAAACCTTATTCCCGTGGGAAGTTATAAACCTTGGCCGCGGAAAGCTTAAATCCTCCGGGTTGCAAAATTTTTGGGGATGATCATGCAGGAGTGGTACCGCTCCAGGGCACTGTACGAGGCCGTTCAAAAGCTGGTGGAGTCAGGCAGGATCGATGAGGCTCTCGAAATGGCTGAGGGGATACCCGATGGCAACATACGATCGAAGGCGTTCTCACACATAGCCGTGGAGGTGGCAAAGTCGGGGAGGGATTATCACGAGGCGCTGGAGAGGGCAGTTAAGGCGGCCCTCGACATCGACAACCGCGACGAGAGCACAAAAGCCCTGATGAGCCTGGCCTTTGAGTTCCTGAACATGGGCAATCCGGAGGAAGCCCTCAGAATTTCCCGGTACATAACCGACCTCCCGAATAAGTCAAAGGTCGAGGCGGAGGTGGCGCTGGTCCTCGCCAAATCCGGCAAGGTGAGCGAGGCGATGGAGATAATCAACGGCATCATGGACGACGACGTCAAGACCTGGGCTATGTCGAGGCTCGCCAGCCAGCTTTAGCGCGAATCTGTATATTTTCTGCCGATTTCTCCAGAATTTTGACACCGGAGGGGCCACAAGACTTTTTTAAGCTTCCCCCCTCCAAGGAGGGAGGTGAGAAAAGGTGGAGAGCGGAGCGATAATCGGACTTATTGGAATGCTTCTCCTGGTCAGCTCATGGGTCCCGCAGACGATAGAGACCATAAAAACGAGGAAATGCCCCCTGAACATGCAGTTTATACTGATCTACGTCACCGCTTCGACGCTGCTAACTGTTTACTCCTACATCATAGGGGACTGGATATTCTTCGCCCTGAACTTCCTGGCGGCCTTCCAGAGCGCCATAAACCTCGTCGTGAAGCTGATGGAGAGGAAGGGGTAGCTCACTCCCTTCCGTACAGTCCCACCAGCTCCCCTATCTGGATCACGTGGCCCTCCATGGCCCTCTCCAGCTCTTTTCTGCTCGCTCCCGGATCAAGCTCGAGGACTGTGTCGAGGGCGTAAACCCTGAAGTGGTAGTGGTGCACCCCGTGACCCTTGGGCGGACACGGGCCACCGTAGCCGATCTTTCCGAAATCGTTCCTCCCCTGGACCATCTTCACAGGAGCATCAACGACGCCTTGGGGCGGAACGCCTTTGGGAATTTCCCCCAGCGGCGGTATGTTCCAGGCTATCCAGTGGGTGAAGGTTCCGCCGGGAGCGTCGGGGTCGTCCATTATGATGACGAGACTTTTAGCGTTCGGATCTATGTGCCCTATGAATATCGGGGGGTTCACGTTCTCACCGTCGCAGGTGAACTCGACGGGTATGTAGTCCCCGTTGTGAAACACCGAACCTATCTCAAGATCCATTTCTACCCCTCCATCGGGCTTTTTCTCAGCGGTACAGCCGGCAGTACCGGCAATAAAAACCAAGAGCAGCACCACCATCAACCTCTTCATATGCAGAAATTGATTTTCAAACGTAAAAACATTTCGGGACCAGACTTTTCAAAACTTCACTAGGCCGGGAATTGATTTTTAAAGATGTTGCCCATATTCTTTTGATGCCCCATGAAGGTGCTCTGGGAGAAGGAGATACCTGCGGAGAGCATAGTCGTCTCGCCGAGACCGGTCTGGAAGTGCCGGGCCTGTCCGATGTACGGAAGGAGGCCAAGCTGTCCGCCCCACGCTCCGGACTGGAGGGAAACCAGGGAGTGGGTGCGGCACTTCAGGAGGGCCCTGATAATCAAGTTCGAAATCGACATGGAGCGCTTCGAGGAGGAGAAGCGGGAGGCGATCCTCTACCTGCTCAGGCGCGAGGCCGAGCTCTTCAGGGAGGGGAAGCTCTACGCGATGGCGCTCTTTCCAGGCTCGTGCAACCTCTGCGACGACTGCCCCTTCGAGAGGGGGGAGCCGTGCAGGCTTCCAACGAAGGTCAGGCCGAGCATAGACGCTGTAGGGATTGAGATCGGAGAACTCGTCGGGATAGACTTCTCCGAAAGCGTTTTGTACGGGATGGTGCTAATTGAGTGAAGGTGGTAAGATGAGGGAAAACGTTTCACCCCCGCGCCTGAAATGGGGGATATCGCTCATCATGACGCTCGTCTACGCCTTCGGAGCCACGTGGTTCTACTACCTGCCGTCGAGGGGGGAGCCGGAACCGGACGTCACGTTCTGGGGACTGCTCGCCCAGTTCCTCGTTTTGAGCTTCCTGTTCTGGATAATCCTGATCCCGGAGAGAAGGTCAAGCAGGGCTCCCGATATGCTTATGCTCACGGTTCTAACCGTTCCAGCTGGAGTACTCGCGTCCCTGCTCTTCATCTTTGCGGTCACTTCCTTCGGGATTCACGAAACCTACGGCGCTGGCTACTTCGTCCTTGCCCTTGTGCCGTTTCTAATAGCCCACAAAACTGTGAAGAGGCGCATTTCCTGGATTCCATTTGCCCTTGCACTGGTTTATGGTCTCGTGGCGTACATATGGGGGAATATGCCATGGTGAAGGTGGCCTACATAACCCTTCTCGGCCGCTCCCCCTGGGCGGTCGTGAACACCTACTACAAGCTCCTGACGAGGGGCGGGAAGGCGGAGAGGATATACGTGTTCACCGAGGAGAGGTACAAGCACAACCTTCCAAAGGTGGTCTCGGCAATCAGGGCAATATCTGAGGCCTACAACCTCCACCCGAAGATAGAGACCGAGGTGGTGCCGGACTACGGGTTCTTCGTGGCGGACAGGAAGTTCAGGGAACTTTTCTCGAAGCTGGAGCGCGAGGGCTACCGCATGGGTCTGGACATAACCTCCGGCAGGAAGGCCCTCGTTGCAGCCGCCATAGTCCAGATAAAGGAGTTTCCGGTGTCCTTCATCGTCTACATGGGTCTCCTCGACACCGAGTTCCCGGACAGGCCCTACATGATGATTCCAACCCATCTCCAGCCGATAAAGAACTTCCTGGGTGATGAGAGTGAGGGAGATTAGCGAGGTCATCGAAAAGCCGGAGCTCCAGATACTTCTCAACGTCCTGGGGGAAATAAGGGTCAGCTATCCCCTCTACGGCCTTCCCCTGCTGAGGGCGAAGCCGACAGAAACCGGCTACCGCGTCGAGCTCACCGTGAGCAGGAGGGAGTTCAACGAGAGGGTCCCGGAAAGGCTCTCCAGCGAGCTTCCAACCTGGACCGACTTCTACGAGTGCTTCATATCCGCCGGAATAGTGAGGTACGCGAACATCGACGAGTTCCTCCAGAACCTTGAACTCTACGAGAGGCTCAAGAAGGGCGTCGCCTTCGCGCCCGACACCAACCTCTTCTACCACCGCTTCATCTCCGGGTTCAGACCCCTCGACGGGTACCAGATAGTCGTGGCCGAGGGGGTCAAGAAGGAGATAGAGAACGCGATGAACTACAAATACAGGCACAGGGAGCTGGAGGAGATAAGGCGCGAGGTGAGGAACGCGAGCCTGCTCAGGGAGTTCAGCAACAGGAGGACGAAGAGGAGCAGGAAGGCTGCCTACATAGCCCTCAAGGAGTTCGAGAGGCTGAAGGACAGGATAATAATAGCCGAGAGCGTTAAGGAGCCGGCCCACAACAACGACGAGATAATCGTCAAGTCCCTGAAGCACTACGACAACATGACGCCCACGCTTCTCGTCTTCCTCACCGCCGACATAGCGATAACCGATGTGGCCGAGATGGAAGGCCTGGAGTACTTCCTCTTCAGGTACCCCCGGCAGGAGATTGGAAGGCACGAGGTTTCGGCCTACCAGCTCAGGACGCTCCTCTTCAACCTCGCGGCCGTCTTCGGCGTCATAGAGGTGAACGGGATAACCGTCTTCGGCGAGTTCGGCGGCAAGCAGGGTCTCAACGAACTGAAGCTCGTCTTTCCGGCCGAGAACAGGGCCTACCACGAGTTCGAATTCCACCTCAAGCTGTCAAGGAAGCTGATGGAGATAATGGGGGGAAGGAAAATCAGCTGAGCATGCCCTCCAGCTTCTCCACGAACTCCATGCTCCTCCTGAGGTCGGCGAAGTAGTCCTTGGCCTTTTCGATGTGCTCCCTCTCCACCCTTCCGCCCCTCGCGAGGACGCTCGCCGGGGCGAGGAGCTGGACGGCGTAGCGGAGGCTGGTCTTCTCGCCCAGCTCGGCGAGGTACTCGATGGCCTCCTCGCTCACCTCTATCTTCTCCTCCTTCGCGCGAATCTTCACTATCTCCCGAATCTCCTCCTTCTTGTAGGGCTCGGTGTTGATTATGAGCAGCCTGTCGAGCATATCAATCGGTATTCCGTGCGGCGCCTCTATGTCTGTGCCCCTTATCTTCGTCCTTCCCCTGTTGGTGGCGAGGATAAGAATCGGCGCCAGCTCGCTCTCCATCGCCCTCGCGAGGAAGGAGAAGGCCTCGATGTCGAGCATGTGGACCTCGTCTATGAAGAGCACCCCCGGCACGAGCGTCGCCTTCCCCTCCTCTATCCACCCCTTGACGGTCTCATCAACGCGCTGCCTTATCTCGTCGCTTATCTCCATGCCCGTGCTGAAGAGCAGGCCGAAGATATTGCCGCGGGCGTTGGCAACGTCGAGGTCGTGGAGCGTAACGGTGTAGGTGAACTCCTTTATCTTGAGAACCGGTCCGCTGGGGAGGTTCACCTTGCGCTTGAAGAACAGTCCCTCTTCCTCCTTCGTGGTGCCTATCTTTGAAATCCTGCCCGTCTCGGCGTCTATCTGTATGACGTCGCCCTCCTCGACGCCCATCTCCATGAGCTGATAGGCTATCTCCCTGCCGGCCCTAATCGTCTTCTCGTCGTCCTTCGTGCGGAGGGTTATGACGACGCTCTCGGGGATTTCGACATAGGGGTTGAAGGGGTGCCTCGTCCTGTTGATTTTAATCTCCCTGACCTCGCCCTCGTAGACCTTCCTCTCCTCGCTGATTCTAACTCCAATCGCCCTCCTGAGGGCCTCCTTCAGGAACTCGGTCTTCTTGACCTCGGCCGAGTATATCTCGCTCCCCGCTATCTGGACGAAGGGCACGTCCTCGCCGAGCTCCCTCGCTATGCCCATGGCTATTGCCGTCTTACCGCTCCCGGTCGGACCGACGAGGAGGATTCCCTTGCCGGCGAGCTTGCCGCGCTTGATGAGTTCAACCGCTATCCCAGCGGCTTCCCTCGCCTTAACCTGCCCGACCATTCCGTCGGCCATGAACTTCGCCTTTCCGTTCTCGTCGAGACCGAGGCCCCTTATGTGGGAGTGCATGCCGACCCTCTCGAAGCTCCTGGGAGCCACTTCCTCTATCACCGGCATAACACCACCCCCTTAATCTTTCCGGGGGTTACTAAAAGATGTGGGCTTAAAAATTTGACGGAGGCTCAGGCCGTCGATCCCGGGCATCGTTCACCCCAAAGGCCAATGTCATCATCGCCATGGACCGTTTCGTCGGGAGCTTAAAAACTCACCTGTACCTGAGCCAGAAGTACAGGGAGGCGGTTCCGACCACGATGGAGACGGCGAGCAGGAAGACACCGACGAACCTTGCAACGGAAGAGTTCTCCCCCAGTGCCAGCCAGCCCATCAGCAGGCCCGCGGGAACGAGTAGCAAAACCGCTTTCTCGGATTTCCAGAAGAAGGCCTGTATCAGGAAAGCCCCGGCCAGAAGGTAGAGCGGGTTTCCATAGTTCAGGAACAGCAGGATTGGTAGGAGAACGCCGAGAATCAGATGGGCGTCTCCAGTGCGCTTCGACGGCCTTGAACGGTTAAGCTCCCGAACCCCCGCGAGGAGCACGAAGAACGCCGCCAGGAGAAGCGCGAGGGATAATCCGCCGCCCGAATTCTGGAAATACGCCGAGAGGGCCACGAGGAAGAAGGAGAGCACGATGAGTACCTCGCCCCTCACGCTCCCACCTCAGAGGACGTTGAGGTACTTGTGCACCTGGAAGCTCAGCCCGACGTTCTTTCTCCCCATAACCAGGGCCGCCTCGCGATAAAGGTTCATCAGTTTTTCCTGGCTTATCTCTATTGGCTCCCTCGGCTGGATTACGAGGGGAGCCAGGCCCTTCAGCAGCTCCGCGTACCAGCGGACGTTCTCGGGCCTCGTCTCGGACGTAACGACGAGCTTGGCGTAAACTTTGGCCCCGGCTTCCTTCAGAATCCTTATGCTCTCGACCTCGCGGAGAACCAATGAGCGCCAGTCTTCAGTTGCCCTAGCCGTCTCGTCCTTTATGTCCACGCTCGCGTAATCTGTGAGGCCGGCAACCTCCTTGACCAGTTCAGGAAGGCCGCCGTGCGTCTCCAGAAAGTTGTCGAAGCCGAGGCTTTTCATCTCCTCCATTAGAGCTTTAAGCGGTTTCACCTGAAGCGTCGGCTCGCCCCCGGTGTAGCTTATCGAGTGTATATCGCCGGTGTCGAGGCGGAGTATCGCTTCAACGACCTCACCGAGTGAAGCGGGGTTCGGCCTGTACTCGAACTTCCCGGTGAAGGCTTCAACCTCGCAGCGCCAGCGGAAAACGCGGGAGGCGTTGATGTACTCCCTGGAGTCGCAATAATTACAATGAAGGTCGCAGCCGGCAAAGCGGACGAAAATCTGCCTCCTGCCGAATGCTGAGCCTTCAACGCTTCCCCCTTCACCCTGCCAGCTGTTAAAGACCTCGGCCATTATCAGCTTCATCTTTTCACAGCCCCTCCACGTCGATGCCCTTAACCCTCTCGCTCACGTAGCCCTCGAGTATCTCGACCCTAACCTCGCGCTCCTCCCCCGTCAGGTCAGCCATCAGCTTGACGGCCCTCGCGTAATCCCACAATCTTCTCTTCGCCTCATCTGTGATCCTATCCGCCATGACTATTAGTTCCCCCTCCTCCGGCCTCGCACTGGCAAACTCGATGACCTTCCTGGCGTCCTCCTCGGTGAAGGTTCCCCTCTTCTTGAAGAGCAAGCGATCACCTCCATGTAACTGCACAATTCTGCATTTATTTAATTATGCAGTTAAGCAATTGAGCGCTTAGAGGTACCGCATCAGCAGTTCAACGGCCTCCTCGAATATCTCCCTGTCCCCTCCGTCGAGAACGCTCTCGAGGTAGTTGAGCGAGACGAGGTTGAGGATTATGTAGGCCGTGTTTCTGTCCAGGCCGAGTGAGTAGGCGTCGTAGTAAACGCGCTGCTCGCCGAGGGCCTCGTTGAGCATCTCGACGAAGTAGTTTATCTCCTCGACCGTCAGCTCGTCCCACCTGCTCTCCATCTCGTCGAAGTAACGCTCCATCGTGCGGAGCGTTTCAAGGTCGAGCTTCAACGTCCCCTCGAAGTAGGGAAACTCCCCGACGCGGAAGACCTTTATCCCCTCGTCGTCCTGGATTCCAACATAGTCCCACAGGAGAACGCCTTCTATGGGATTGTGGCCGTACTTGCTCGCCAGGTAGGAGAAGCGCTCCATCACCGCGTCCATATCCTCCAGGAACTCCTCCTCATCATGGAAGTGGATTATCCTGCTTATCGTTCCTGCCATGTCCTGCACCTATGGGAGAGTAGGGCCAACTGTTATAAGGTTTTATGCATAGGGACGAATGCCCGACGAGTATTGGGTTGCGATGACGTCGGGACCCCCAGGGGGGCGACAGCTCAAATGCCCCCCTTACAAACTTCGCCTGCGCGAAGTTTGATCAAGGTTCGTGATTCCTTTTGGAATGACTATCAAGAGTGGATTTCTTCGAGAGTTATCTTTGAGTGTGGATTCTCTCATAGAAATGCTTTTTTGGAAGGGTTCAAGTTTTTAGCGCTCCGTAGGAGCGCGGTTTAAGTGGAACCCGTGTGGGAAAAACTCCGTCTAGTGAATCCTCTTTCCAAGGACTAAATTGGGTGTTGAAATCCCTTTTCAAAGGAGCCTCGCAGAGGAATCACACTTTGATGAAACTTTGCCCGGCAAAGTTTCCAGGCAAAGGTTTATAAAACGTCCCCGGAAACACTCTCCAGTCGTGAAAACCGTTGATAATTAGGGGTGATGCTCATGGGAAGGACTACTAAGGTTGGTTCAGCTGGAAGGTACGGTCCCAGGTACGGTCTCAAGATTAGAAGAAGGGTCGCGGCCGTTGAGGCCAAGATGAAGCAGAAGCACGTCTGCCCGGTCTGCGGAAGGAAGGCTGTCAGGAGGATAAGCACCGGCATATGGCAGTGCCAGAAGTGCGGCGCCACCTTCGCCGGCGGTGCCTACCTGCCGACCACTCCGGCGGGAAAGGTCGCCAAGCGTGTCACGGCCTCCAAGGCCTGATTCCTTTCCTTTACCTGATTCCAGGGTGATAACTATGGTGATGGCAGTTTACCGCTGCGCGAAGTGTGGAAAGGAGGTCGAGCTCGACCTCGAGAACACCAGGGAAGTCCGCTGCCCCTACTGCGGCAGCAAGATACTCTACAAGCCCAGGCCGAGGGTGGCCAGGCGCGTAAAGGCGATCTGATTCTTTCGTTTCGAAAGCCTTTTATCGACCAAAGCGGGTTTTAAGTGAGGACCATGATGCTGATAACGACTTCCCACAGACCCACCAGAAGAACGAGGAGCTTCGGGCACGACCTGGAGAAAGTGTTCCCCAACTCCCTGTATCTGACCCGGGGAAAGAAGACGGTCCAGGACCTGCTCATGGAAGCCTACGATAGGAACTACGAGAGGCTTTTGATAGTCAACGTCTGGAAGGGCAACCCGCTTAAGATGACCTTCATCAAGGTCGACCCCGAGGACTGGGGGTACCTCGGCTATCTCTACCTCCACGGCATAAAGCTCCAGCGCGAGATCGGTTTCAGGGACGTAAGGCCGATACGGGAGGAGATGCCCCTCGTGGTGACCACCGCCAAGCGCGTTGGTCTCGACCACGTTGCCTTCGCCCAGGTTTTTGCAGAACTCACCGGAGGAGTGTTCGTCCCGAGGAAGGAGCGCTCGCTCCTCGGCATAGCCGACAGGTACAACACCGACGTCCTGAGCGTCATCGAGAGGCACCCGCGCGGGATGGCGGTCAACTTCTACCGCCTCGACGTCACGAATGAGAAGGCCGTCGGCCCGCTCATAAGCGTCAAGATATGGATAATGGAGGACGGGCGGAGATGGGACTACAAGGAAGCGATTCTGAAGCGTGGCCCATCGAAGGAGTGATCGAGCTCGCCTTTCCCGATGAGGAAACCGCGAGAATAGTTCATGAGAGCGTCCTCTACGAGCACGAGAGCGTGCCTTACCGGAGAAGCAGGATAGAGTTCCTCCGCGAGGGGAACAGGATAGTAATCCGCTTTCTCGCCAGGGACAACTCCGCCCTGCGCGGAACGCTGAACTCCTACCTCCGGTGGATAAAGGTGGCTATGGATTCCCTAGAAGTTTAGCCGAAACTATTTAAAGCCCGCCCCTTATTCTAACCCGGCATCGCGATTACGGAGGTGTTGTTAATGCAGAACATTCCACCCCAGGTTCAGGCCATGCTCGGTCAGCTTGAGAGCTACCAGCAGCAGCTCCAGCTCGTCATTCAGCAGAAGCAGAAGGTCCAGCTCGAGCTCACCGAGGCAAAGAAGGCCCTCGAAGAGATCGAGAAGGTCGATGATGGAGCTACCATATACAAGACCGTCGGAACGCTCATCGTCAAGACCGAGAAGGGCAAGGCCGTCGAGGAGCTGAAGGAGAAGGTCGAGACGCTGGAGGTCAGGCTCAACGCCCTCGAAAGGCAGGAGAAGAAGCTCAACGAGAAGCTCAAGGAACTCACCGCCCAGATACAGTCCGCCCTCAGGCCCACCGCGGGCTGACCTCTTCTCTTTTCCTTCGGGGTGAGAGCGATGGACGAGGGAAGCAGCGGAAGGAGGGTTATCCACATCGGTCTGCCGGAGCTGAGCGAGGAGCAGCTGATGGAGATAGGCGAGATCGCCCAGGAGACGGTGATAAAGCACGTCTTCGACACCCTCAACCGGAGCGACGTGAAGGACATCGAGGTGACGATGAGGATAAACCGCGACGAGACCCTCGACCTTGAGATAGAGGTTTACCTGGAGGTTCCGGTCTTCGTCAGGGTGGACGTCGATGGGCTGATAGAGGAGGCCGTCGAGAAGGCCTACGAGGCAGTTGAGAGGAAGCTGAGGGAGATTGCGGGTAAGGGTTAAATCCAGTTTTTAGTAAAACACGACGGTGGGAGCATGGACTACAGGAAGATCGCCGAGGCTTTTGCAAGGGACGCCAAGAAGTTGCTTGGAAAAGACCTCGTGGAGATAATCCTTTTTGGCTCAGTCGCGAGAGGGGAGGCCGGCGAGGAGAGTGATATAGACCTCCTCGTTATCGTTGAAGGTGATTCCTGGAAAAACCAGAGAAAGCTGGCCGATTTGGTGGTTGATTACCTTGTCAAATACGGCGTCTACGTTTCCCCCAAGGTGGTGAGCGTTGAGGAGTTTGAATTTATGAAAAGCATAAACTCCGCGTTCTACATTAACCTGAGGACGGAGGGAGTGACCCTTGGCCAGTGAAGTTGAGATACTGCTCAGGGACGCCCACGAGTTGCTGGAGGGGCTAAAATGAAGGGAAAACTCAAACTTAAACGCTTCCTTGAGCGCTCAGGGGGCAAGTCCTTCCTGCTTCTCTGCCACCACAACGCCGACCCCGACTCCCTCGGCTCGGCGATAGCCTTCGCCCTCTACCTCAAATCAATCGGGGTCGAGAGGATTAGAATAGGCGTCGCCCAGAGCGTCTCCTCCTACGCCAAGCGGCTTTTAGCGTTCTCCCCCGTTCCCGTTGAGAAGAACCCGGCGGTTGAGGAGGACGTGGTTGTAATCTTCGACACCTCCTCCCTCGAACAGCTCGAACCCATCGGGATCCCGCACGGTAAGGCCGTAATCGTCGTAGACCACCACTTAGAAAAGGAGAAGCCTATTAGGGCGGATATAGCGGTCGTTGATTCATCGCGCACCTCAACCGCCGAGATAGTCTGGGAGCTGTTCAAATACTTCGGCTTCTACGACGAGACCGCCGTTAAAGCCCTCCTGGCGGGAATAGTCACCGACACCGCCAACTTCCGCTTCGCCAACGCGAGGACCTTCAAAGCGGTAAGTGAGATGCTGGAGCGCTTCCCGGTTCAGATGGGCGAGATTTTCCAGCTTGTAGCCCCTGTCAGCGACGAGAACATCGACCAGGCGAAGCGCATGGCGGTCTTAAAGGCCTGCCAGAGAATGGAGATAAGGAAGTTCAGGAGGTACATCATTGCCGTCTCGAAGGTTTCCGCCTACGAGTCGCTCGCCTGCAAGGTCTTCCTCCAGCTCGGGGCTGATATAGCGGTTGTGGGGAGCGAGAAGAAGGGAGTGAGGATTTCGGCGAGGGCAAAGGAGAGTCTCGTCAAGAAGGGCCTCCACCTCGGTAAAATCATGGAGAAGGTCGGACCGGTGATAGAGGGCTCAGGTGGTGGACACGCGGGAGCGGCCGGGGCGAACGGAAAGGGGAACCTTGATGAAGGGATCAAGCTAATCCTGAAGGAGATAGAGAGGTTTTTGAGGGAGGTGGACTGATGGCGAAGTGCCCGCTCTGCGGAACGGCCCTTGACTGGGGGGAGCTGATCGAGCAGATGCTCGCCCTTGAGGACGCTGAGGGGCTTTTCAAGGACCGTGAACGGTTCATGGCGACCTTCGAGTCCTTTGTCTTCAGGTGCCCCCACTGCGGCGAGGAGTTCTACGGGAAAAATCTGCCGGCGAGAGAAGCGGAGAAGGTGTTTGCACTGCTCAACGAGTTTAAAGGCTCCATAGACTGGGAAAACCGGAAGGTTCGCCTGAGGCTCAACAGCCTTCTGGCGCTCGACACGATGCTTGAGAACTGGGACAGGAAGGTCAAGGGTTAGCGATAGCCTTTTTTACTTTCGTCCCCTATTTTCACCGGCTGGTGGTTCTCGTGGAGGCCGTGGAGCTTTACCTATCAAGGGGGGACTATAAGAACGCATTGAGGAACGCGCTGAATGTTGAGGATCGGATAAAACGCCTGATAGCCCTGACCGAAGTCCTGACGGCCTTTCCGCGGGACGAAGTTTTGAGTCATATGCTCGATGCTCTGGAATCCACTGGTGGTGCACCCGAGAGGGCCCTGGCATATTCAATCCTCGGAAGGGCGCTCTACACGCTTGACAGGGATCGGGACGCCGAGACGTACTTCGAGAATGCTATTGTCATGGCGAGGAGCATAGACTCGCCGAGGGTCCGGGGGGAGGTTCTGGCGGGAATAGCGAGGAACCTCGTCCTTTCCGACCGTTACAGGGACGGACTGGAGCTGTTCAGGGAGGCCGTTGAGCTGCTCCAGGCTTCTCGGGGACTGTCATCGGCGGCCACTTCATCGCTCATAAAGGTCGCCCGGCTAATTGAGAAGAGCGCCGACGAGATACCCAACGAGATTGCACTGGAGTTCTGCGGGCTGGCCAGGGACGTTTACGCCTCTATATTCTTCAAACTTCAGGCGAAGTACATAGAAGACAAAATGGAGCTTATCAAAGACGTTCTCAAGAGGGGCAAGGTAGCGGTGGAGGAGCTCCTTGAAAGGGGAGAAGTCGAGCCGGCCATCTCCATGATGCGCTTCCTCCCCCTGGAGGGGAGGGCCATAGCAATGCTTGAGCTGGCCTACTGGCTCTACCTGCACGAGCAGCCCAGGCTCGGCAGGAGGGTCTTTGACGACGTCCTTGAGATAGTCTTCGTCGGAAAGTTCAGGCCGACCGACAGGGAGCTGGGGGGAATAGCAAGGCGCTTCCTGCGCATAGGCTTCCTGGAGGAGCCGCTGATTCTGGCGGGCGTTATCAAGGACGATAAAATCGCGTCGGAACTTCTCGGCGAGGTGGCCTTGGCCTACGCCCGCTGGGGCGACAAGGCCAGGGCACGCTCGATAGCCGAGGGAATAAGGGACGAAAGCGTTAAGAACCGCGTTTTAGAGGCACTGGAGGGTGAGAGCTATGTGGGACACGAGCAAGGACTACCGCTTACTGGTGGCGGAGAAATCGGTGGAGCTGTTCCTGAAGACGGTAGAGGGCGCGAAGTTCAAGGGGAAGTGGAACAAGAAGGGAGCGATTCAGCTGGCGAAGGAGATGATTCCCGAGATACAGGCGATGAGGTACAGCTACGTGGAGCCGAAGGAGCTGATTGAGACACCGCAGATGAAGGCACTGAAGGAGAAGGCCAGCGGTATAATCGAGGCCCTCGGTGGAGAGGACTGGCACCACAAGTTCATCAGCCTGGCGGACAAGAGCGAGCGCGAGAAGGTCGAGGAGCAGGTTGCAAAGGTCCGCTTCTTCCTGAACACCATCCTCGGCCTTGACAAGCGCCTCGCCCTCGGGAAGATAAACGACCCGGTCATAGCCGTTGACATAAAGGTCGGCGAGGTTATGAGCGTAGGGAAGCACCCAAACGCAGACAGGCTTCTCGTCACCAACGTGAACATCGGCGACAGAGCCATTACCGTTGTTACGAACGACCTGAGCGTTAAAGAAGGGAACCGCGTGGCCGTCGCTCTGCTCCCGCCGGCCAACTTCCGCGGAATAGTGAGCGAGGGCATGTTCCTGGGAGCGGGAGAGGGAGTTCTCAAGGACGTGAAGGGAGAAGTCGGCGGACTGCCGAAGGGTGTCCCGCTGGAGGCCTTCAACGAGACGAGAAATCTCGTGGAGGCGTTTTTGAAGGGCTGATCTTTCGCTTTTTGTTCGGATGTATTCACTAAATTACTCGATTACTCTCCTTTCTTTTGGTCTGTTCCCATTATAAAACTCACTAAATAAATTCATACTCGAAAAAAGAAAGGAGCTCTACGAATAGCAGAAGGAAAACTTCATATAGGGTAAATTATGATAGCTCCTCGGAGGTGAAGCACTTGAAGCGGAAGTTTCTGCTGGCAGTCCTCCTCGGACTGCTGGTGATGGGGGCGACTACGGGGAGTGTCCCTGAGGAGGTACAAAAGCCCATCCATCCAATTCTGCCATCCCAACCTCTGACAAAAGCTTTCACAGGTCCCAACGCACAAATTCAAGCCCGTGCTTTTCTTAAGGGACTCCCGGTAACACTTACTTTAAACTTCGACACCATGAATAACATAACTTTCATTGGAATAGCCCTGAGACCAGCAGGTAATGGGACGTACATTCCTGCATATTACATAGTTCAAGGGGCAAAGCCTTGGGAATATTCTCTCATTCAGAGAAAGTTTACAGAATTTGCGGAAGGTCACTTTAGGGCTCAGGTTTCGGACATTAAAATTGCATCGAGCATCGAACCCAACGTAAACTGGAACTATGCCGGGAGTATTGACTATATAACTCATACTGTCTCCTATCTCGGACAGAGCGGGTATCTTGAATTTAAGGGGTTCTATTATTATTGCGTGATTGACCAGAATACTATTGAGTACTATGCCCAAACAAAGCTTCGTGGGGATGTATCCTCATCAGCGGTTGCAGTTAAGGATCTTGACCTCCACGTAAGTCGAGGGCACACACATGAGATAATAGACGATTTCCTTCCGGACGGACACGTTGGATCATATTCCGTAAACACAAACGATGGTTACTACTTTAGGATTGATACCCACACTGCAGATCCTAACAGCTACGTGGATTTCCATGCATATGACTTCAAGAAAAAATCTTGGTGGAGGGACCCTCCCGCGTGGGGTCGTTCTTTCTACATGAAAACGGCCACTACCATGAAAACCACATCAACAGCTACCACTACGTATTTCGGTGTCTTCAAATACAGGGTAAGTGGAGAGTTCTATTTCAAAACCCCCGACTATACAGTAATAACAAAATCACCCAAAGACATAGACGTTTCAGTATCTGTCTACCCACCCCATACTGTGTTTCACGGTTAATACCCTGAATGCCTGCCTCTATTTTTTGTATTCCGAGGGTCCAGCTACCCATTCTCTCTATCATCCTCTACGGGCTCCTCTTCATTCTACCCGGGAGATTGCCTTTCCCCCTCTACGCCCTTTTTTATTCCATAGTTTTTACCTTTCAGGCCGCCGCCGTGTTTGATGGGCTGGGCGTTGATGCGCACTTACCCGGGTCCCTGGAGCTGGTGAGCTGGCCTACTCCTCCCTGATTGGCACGCTGATGGCATCTGTTCCGCTCGTACTGATAAGGGCGAAAAGGGGAATAACAGGGCCGATTCTCTGCTCTTCGCATGGTTCAATCCCGCCCGAACTCCATTCTCTTCCTCACGACCTCCAGCGCCCTCTCCGCATCTCCCCTGAACTCTCCGTAGCCGAGTTCCTCCATCGTCTCGGGCAGGGGGACGCCAAGCTCCTCGTGCCAGCCCCTGAGCCTGTAGAACTCCCTCCTTGCCTCAAGGAAGTCGTTGTGGTCAATGAAAGCTTTGTTGCCCTCCGCCGGCCCGTCCGGCTCCGGCTCCCACCAGCGCGGCGGAATTACGTCGTCGAGCGGCGGCGTGACCCAGTCGAGGGCGTCGTGTATCCGCGCGATGCTCTCAACCGCTTGGGCGACCTTCCTGAGCTCCTCCACTGTCCACTCCTCGCCCGTCGCGAGGGAGTAGAACCTGGCCAGGTCTTCCATCTTGTAGGACACGAACTTGCAGGTTCCGAGCATGTCGGTGATGTAGCTCTCGTCCCTCGCCTCGATGAGCGAGGGCACCAGTTCCTTCGCAGGCCCCTGGTTCGGAAGCTGGTGGGGCCTCGGCCAGCCGCGGAGGTGGCTCGCTCCGACGTCTGCCGTGGCGTAGCTTAAAGCGTAGGTTCTCCTTCCGCGCGGGTCCCAGGCGGGGCTTTCCATGCCCTTGACGTGTACCGCGAACTCGCAACCCCTGCCGAGCCTCTCGCAGGCCCTCTTCACACCGTCCGCCAGAACCGCGCCGATGCCTTTCCTTTCGGCCATCAGCCTTATTAGCCTCTCCTCGGCCTCCTCGTCGCCCCAGCCTTTAACGGGGAAGCCTATCTCCTCCTCTCCGACGAGACCGCGCTCGACCATCTCGAAGAGCCATCCGAGGGTGTTGCCGGTAGCTATGCTGTCAAGCCCGAGGTCGTTCACCAGCCAGTTGAAGTACGCAACGGCTGGAAAGTTGAAGACCCCTGTGGCAGCGCCGAGCATCGCTATGCTCTCGTACTCGGGCTTGACGCGGATTTTTCTCCCCCTGTATTCCACCTCGACGTAGCGGGCGCACTTTATCGGACAGCTCTTGCCGTGGACGAACCACTCAGGGGTTACCTCGTACTTCTTCACCTCGTCTCCAGCCAGTTTGCTCGCCAGTTCGTCAGGTATGTGGGGCCTTGAGAAGTTGTAGGCCGGGCTCATGCCGAGGGAAGCTGAGCTCCTTAACCCATCGCTCGTGCCGTAGTTCCTGCTGTGCTCGTACTTGGGGTCGGTGACGAAGTGGTCGTAGAACTCCCGCCAGAGCCTCTGGAACTCTTCCGGCTCCGCAACCCCGGGTTTTTCACCTGGCTCGACGGCAACCGCTTTGACCTTCTTGCTCCCGAGGACTGCACCGAGGCCGCCCCTGCCGCTGGCCCTCTCGGTGTCGTAGATGACGTTGGCTATCCTGCTCAGCCTCTCCCCGGCGGGGCCTATCGAGGCTATACTCGCCTTCGGGTGCTCCTTCCACAGCTTCCCGGCAACCTCGTAGTTGCCCTTCCCCCAGAGATGCTTCGCGTCCCTGATCTCGACTTCGCCATCGCTCACGTAGAGGTAAACCGGCTCCTCGGCCTTTCCCTCTATGACCAGCGCATCAAAGTGACCCTTGAGCTTGGGCCCGAAGGCGTCCCCGCCGCTGGAGTCGCTTATCAAGCGCGTTTCGGGGCTCTTGCTCACCGCTATGACCTTGCTCGAACCCGGAATGAGGCCGGTTAATCCGCCGGGGGCGAAGACGAACTTGTTCGCTTCGCTCAGCGGGTCGGTCCCCGGGGGAACCTCGCGGTAGATCAGGTAGTAGCCGAGGCCCTTCCCGCCGATGAACTTCCTTATGACCTCATCGGGGAGTTCCTCGTAGCTGACCTTCCCAGTGGTCAGGTTCACGCGCGCTAGCCTGTTCTTGTATCCGAACATCAGACACACCCCCTCGCTTTCTCCCTGTCTTCCTTACTCAGCCTCCAGCCCATCACCCCGGAGTTTTCCTCTACGTGCTCCTTTCTCCCCGCCTTGGGAATCGCGATAACGTTCTCCTCCCAGATGAGGTAGTTGAGCGCGACCTGAGAAGCCGTTTTACCGTACCTCCTCCCTATCTCCGCCAGGCAGGGGTTCCTCGCGAGGAAGCCCTTCTCAAGGGGCGTGTAGGCTATAAGGGCAATCTTCTCCCGCTTCATGTAGTCGAGCAGGCCGCTCGTTTCGGGCCAGCGGTCCCTGAGCGAGTACTTCACCTCGTTGGCGACTATCTCGTACCTCTTCATGGCCTCTTGGGAGCGTTTGAGTAACTCAAGGTCGAAGTTGCTCACACCGATGTACCTTATCAGCCCCTCATCGACCAGCTCCTCCAGCGCGTGGAGCGTCTCCTCTATCTTCCTCCAGCTATCCCCGGGCCAGTGGAGGAGGTATAGGTCTATGTAGGTGCCGAGCCGCTTTGCGCTCGCCCTCGCGGCCCTTTTCGCCTCGCTGTAACCGAAGTGGCTCGGCCAGACCTTGCTGATTATGAAAAGCTCCTCCCTGTCGAAGCCCCTGATTGCCCTCCCGACGAGCTCCTCGGAATGGCCTGCCCCGTAGAACTCGGCCGTGTCGATGAGGTTGATCCCCAGCTCAAGGCCGTGCCTCAGAACCTCGACGCTCTCATCGTCTCTGGAGTAGTCGGGGCTCTCGTAGCCGCCTATACCCCAAGTTCCCAGACCGATGGCCGTTACCCTATCATCGCCGATAACCTTCAGATCCCTAAAAGCGCTCAAGCTATCACCTAATAAACAGAAGCGCTTAATCCCTTTTAAGGTTTCGGTCTGAACGCTAAAATGTGGGGTACAAAAGTGGGGAATCAGACTTCCTCAAGCTTTTTCTTAACCTCCTCTGTGTTTCTCCTCGTCTCCTCAAGGGCGCTCTTCAGCTTCTCGAGCTCGACCTTGAACTCGCCCAGGGTCTTGTTCACCTGGTAGAACGCGAATATGAGCACGACGAGGATTATCAGGCCCAGGATTATGCTTATCCACCCGCTCGGGGTTGTCATTGGCTCACCTCCCCACGGCATTTATTACACCTCCTCCAGCTTCTTCAACAGCTCGTTGTCGATGACTATCCTGAACTGCTTCGCGCGGTAGTATTTCTTCGCCCTCGGGTCGCCAGGCTCGAGGCGGAGCTCACTCTCCACCAGCGCGGCCTTTTCGAGCTTCTTGAGGTGGAGATAGAGGAGCTGCCTTGATATGCCCAGTTCCTTGGCCAGCTCGTAGACGTACCACTCCTTTTCGCAGAGCATCTTGAGTATCCTGACCCTCACGGGATTGCCGAGGGCTTCGCCCACCTTCACGAGCTCCTCGATCGTCTGTACCATGGCTATCACTCTTGACCACTGTGTAATCGAAGCACCAAATAAAAATCAGGAAAGGAAGGGATAAAAAGGTTTCCGGTCTCAGCGGCCCACTATGCTGAAGTACTCCTCCTGGCTCAGAACCTGGGGGGAATAGGTTACGTCGTACCGGTTCTCTAGCAGCCTCGTGAAGGCCCTGAGGTGGTTCTCGCTGCCCGTCATGAGGCTCTCGAAGACCGCCTTTACGTCCTCGTTGTCGGTTCTCTTCAGCCACTCCTCAAGGTCCTTGATGTCTATCTCCTCTATCAGCGCGCCGACCTCGAGGGCCTCAACCTCGTTCGCACTTCCCTTGGAGACCAGCTCTTCGTAGAGGTTCTGCATCTCGGTACTGTTGAACTCCCCGACGCCCATTCCCTCCACCGGGTCGGTGAGGTTGTACTTCTCTATGAGCGAGAGCACCATATCCATGTGGGTCTGTTCGCTCTTCGCTATGTTCTGGAACACCGGAAGTCCAGTCTTATTGTACAGCACGAGGTAGACGTCTCTGGCGAGCTTCTCCTCCTCTCGCATGTAGAGTATGGCGTCGATTTCGTCTTGGCTCAGCTCTTGATAGGGCATCGCCGAGACGTTGGGAACTTCCGAGTAGCCGTCCCCAGGGATTCCACCGTACCCCCTGTCCTCGGGAGGTCCTCCGCTGGGGGAGACCGTCGTAGTTTCCATCGTTGAGTCCCCCGTTATACAACCAGCACCCAATACCGCGAGTAGGAGCAGGCCAGCTACCAGGATGCCCAGCTTCTTCACCCCTCTTCACCCCTCAGCTCGGTTATTATCTCCTCGAGCATCGCCTTGAACTCCTCCCTATCAAGGTCATATTCATACTCTATTTCGGCTAGGGTGTCGTTGGCGCTAGCTTCTATCCCACGCTCCTTTAGCTGTTCCAGCAGATCAGTAACCGGGACGTTGAACTCCTGGGCGAGCTGCTCAAAGGTGTAGTACTTCATCATCGTGCCCGTTATGTACACAGTGGTGTTGTCCTCGTAGGAATAGTCCTCGTAAGTGTAGTCGGTGCTCTCCTCCTCTTCCTCCACGACGTACGTTGCAAAGGCCTGGTAGCCAGCGGCGAGCAGGAGCAGTGGAATCACGAAGGCCGCGGCCACCTTGAACCTGGATCCCCTGAAAGCTGACTTCAGCATCACCCCCATGCTCTTCAGGCCTATCGCCAGGTGTATCGACACCAGGCCCGCCATGACGAAGCCGAAGTAGGTGTGGACGTTGGTGAGTGTGTCCTTGTCCATGCCCAGGAAGGTCCAGCCGATGGTATCGGCGATTCTGCCGCTGGGTGCAAGGTACAGCCCGATTCCGGTCACCAGCACTACGACGAACACGACCGTCAGCAGGAGGTCGATGACACCCCTGACGAGGGCCGAGGCCCTCATTCTCCCACCTCCGGTGGGCATTTAAAGTTGCAGTTCTTTTTCATCTCAATCACCTCATCTCTTCATTATTGCATACAGCAACGCTCCCAGGAGCAGGAACGGGAGCAGGAGGAATGCAAGTTTTGCGAACATGACGAAGATGGCAAATATCCCGAGGCCCCACCAGCCGAATCCCCAGCCGCGCCTTCCGTGCATGGGGCCCAGTGCAGGACCGAATCCCCTCGGCACCTTCACACCCCCAGGTAGAGCCAGCCGACGATTTTATCCCCACAGTCCAGGGTGACCTTGACTCCGAAGGGCGTCTGATAGGCGCTTCCTATGGTGACACGGGAGAGCTCACAGCCGACCACCTTGCCGATGTAGTTGCCGTACTCGTCGAGCAGCTTGAGCACCGTTTCCCTTGAAGTCCCGTAGCGCTCCACCTTAACGCGCCCGAGCAGGGTCAGGGCGTCTTCCCTTACCTCTTCAACGTCTATCTCCTCGAGCGGAAACTCACCATACTCAACGAAGTGCCAGACTCGGGACTTGACTTCCATAAGGTTCGCCTCCCGGAAAGTTAGAAAGGGAAAAACATCAGAGAGGCATTCCAACCCTGTGGGCAAAGCCCTTCATCCAGCCCCAGGCGTGCCTGAACATGTTGGCGATTCCATCGATGATACCGCCCTGGGTTCCCGCGTCGCCGTGGCGGGCGCCCATCATGCCCGCGGCAGCGCCTTTCATTCCACTGTCATGGTCGGGGGCGGAGGCGAGTATCTCGTCCACCTGCTCCACGGGCAATACCTGCGCGGTGTAGTCTACACCCATAACCTCAAGCTGGCCGGCGAAGGCCCTGAGGTGGTTCTCGCTGCCCGCCATGAGGTTCTCGTAAACCTGCTTGATGTCCTCGTTGTCGGTCTGGGCTATCCAGTCCTCGAGGTCCTTTATGTCGGTCTCCTCTATCAGTGCGCCGACCTTAAGTGCGTCCTCCTGGCTTACGCTTCCCATCTCAACCAGCTGGTCGTAGAGGGCCTGAAGGTCGTCGTTCTGGAAGACACCCACCTCGTCGAGAGTCTCTGGAGCGGTCAGGTTGTATTTCTCTATCAGTGAAAGAACCGCGTCCATGTGCATCTGCTCGCTCCTCGCTATGTTGCCGAACACCGGAAGGTCCCACTGCTCGTAGAGCGTCAGGTAAACGTCACGTGCGAGCTTCTCCTCCTCGGCCATGTACAGCAGGCCATCTATCTCCTCCTGGCTGAGGTCGGAGTAGTACGTCTCCATAGTACTGTTAAGCATGGGTGCGGTTGTCCGACCGGCGTACGGGTTCTCTCCTGGAGTCCCGTGCCACGCTGCCACGCTCCCAAGGGTGAACCCCAGGGCAGCCAACATCAACAGGGCGATACCCCAAATCTTTTTCCTCATGTCTCTTCACCTCTCCATGTGTAAGTTCAATATTACATATGCATGCATGGTTTATAAAGTTTTTGGTAACCACTCATATAAAGCAACCAAATCGACGTTTAGAAAGGCCATCTGAGAGTGTGAATACTGGAGAATTCCATGCTACAAACAGACTAAACTAAAACAAAGAAAGGACATCAGGCCCCGAACTTCTCGCTCCGGTTCATGAGGTCCATCATTATGTGCACGATATCGTGGCCCTTTATCCTGCCGAGGCCGCCGCGCATGCACTCGCGCTCGCCGAAGCTCTCGGTGTGGTCGGCCCTGACGCCACCGCCGGCTATGAGGAGCGGAACCGGGTCGCCGCTGTGGTTCATGACCTCGCATGGAGTGCTGTGGTCGCCGGTTATCGCTATCACGACGTCCTCGAGGTTGATGCGGTCGATGATGTAACCTATCATCCTGTCGGCCTTCTCAATCATCTCGGCCTTGAGCTTGGGGTTGTTGTCGTGGCCGGCCGCGTCGGTCGGCTTGAAGTGGAGGAACACGAAGTCGTAGTCCCTCAGGAGTTCGACGACCTTCCCGGCCTTGGCCATCTCATCTGTGTTGTACTCGCCGGTAGCTCCGTCCGGTGTGTAGACGTCAAAGCCTATCGCCCTTGCCACACCCTTGACGAGGGAGACCGCTATGACTGCCCCGGCCCTGACCTTCCACTGCTCGGTGAACTTCATCGGGATGCCCGGATAGGTTCCCGCGCCGCGGATGAGCAGGTAGTTGGCGACGGGCTTCCCCTCCCTCCTGCGCCTCTCGTTTATCGGGTGTTTGTCCAGAACCTCGTGGGCCTTTCTGGCAAACTCTTCAAGGATTTCCGCGACCTTCCTGCTCTCCCCATCCTCCCAGGTGAACCTGTGGGGCGGCTTGCCTGCCTCGTGGGGGTCGTTCTCCCCGACGCGGTAGCCCGCGGCCATGCCCTTGAGAACCAGAACGGCCCTGTGGCCAGTCGCACCGACGAATATGAAGTCCACGGGGAGCTTAACGTTCTCCTGAATAGCCTTCGCAAGCTCGTGGGCCTCCTCGGTGCTTATCCTGCCCGCGCGCCTGTCGGTGATGATTCCGTCCTCTATGGTGGCAAAGTTCACGCGGAAGGCCAGGTCGTCCTCGCTGAGGTCGAGGCCAACCCCCATGGCCTCAAGGTAGCCCCTGCCGCGGTAAACCTTGTACGGGTCGTAGCCGAAGATGCTCAGGTGGGCGGTATCGCTGCCGGCCGGCTGTCCGGGCTTTATGGGGTCCTGCTGGCCGAGGATTCCCATCCTAGCGAGCCTGTCCATGTTCGGAGTGTCAGCGTACTCCAGTGGGGTCTTTCCCCCGAACTCCTCTATCGGCCTGTCTCCGAGACCATCGAGGATTATAAGAAGTCCCTTTCTCTGCTTCATACCTATCACCCGGAGTGAGTAGAGGCCGGGAGTTAAAAGCTTTGTTGGATGATTGTGGCCCCTCCCACCACCCCAAAAAAGCTTTTAACCTACCCCCGTTTCTCCCACTGGAGGTGAGGTTATGAAAACCCTTTGGGCACCATGGAGGATCGAGTACATACGCTCACCCAAACACGATGGCTGCATTTTCTGCGACTTCCCGAAGGAGAACCGCGATAGGGAGAGACTTATCCTCCACCGCGGGAAGCACTGCTTTGTAATCATGAACAACTACCCCTACAACCCCGGTCACGTCATGATAGCCCCCTACAGGCACGTTGGGAAGTGGGAAGACCTGACCGAGGAAGAGCTTCTTGAAATAATGAAGCTCTCCCAGCTCATGATAAAGGCCCTGAAGAAGACCATGAATCCACAGGGCTTCAATATGGGTGTGAACCTCGGCCGCGTTGCGGGGGCGGGCATAGACGACCACGTGCACCTTCACATAGTGCCGAGGTGGAACGGGGACACGAACTTCATGCCGGCTATAGCCGACACCAAGGTCATTCCGGAGTCGCTTGAGGAAGCCTACGACGAGCTGAAGAAGGCAATAGATGAAATAGCAGGAGAGACCGGGCCTTAGGCCCTCTTAACTTCTATTGTGAACTCCCTGTTGAGGGGCAGCCCCTCAAAGAGGTCGCTTCCCAGCTCCAGCACAGGAACATCGGCCTCTATAATGCTCTTTTTACCCTCCGGGTCCCTCACAGTGAGTCGGGTGAGCTTTCCGCCGCGGACAGCAGCGGATAGAAACGTTCCATCCTCCGCACGTCCCTCCAGAAGGAAGTCCCCTCCCTTGAGCTCCCACGAGACCCGTTTTATCAGGGCTGGGGCGGTTTCGGGGGTCACCCTCTCAACGACGCCCCTGCCGTTCCGTATTTTCGCCACGGGACAGCTTGCCCGGGCGTTGCAGAAGTCCCTAATGGCCCCAGCTATCCCCCTTGCAAAGTTATCCAGCGGCTTGCCCATCAGCGCCTCGCCGAACCCTGCCCAGCTCGCGGAGACCCTCAGCCTTCCCCCGACCACCTCAAAGGTTATTGTGAGTATCCCCTGTCCCCGGTGAACGTGTAAACGGCACGGTGCTCCTGGAATCCCACGGTTAGTTTGAACTCGTAGCCGAAGTTGAAGACGAACCTCGGGACTTTGAAGCGAACCCTGTCGCCCTGGATACCCTCGAAGTACGGGAAGAACGGAAGGGTTTTCTCAGGCTCGCTGAGGATAACCTGAAGGCTTTCCCACGGGTGAGAGATTTCAACTTCCCAGCTCTTCGTTTTCACGTTTATCCCCACAGAAACCATAGAAAGAGATATAAAAAGCGTTTCTTAAACCGTTGGTTTGGAACCCGGTGCAGGAGGAAAGAAAAAAGAAATCAGTCCTCAACAGCGTAGAGATGGACCTTTCCGTGCGGAATTCCAGCTTTTTTGCCGTACCATTCACTGAGGAAGCGATGGAGCACAACGAGGAGCGGTACCGCAATGGCGAGCAGCAGCCAGCCGTTCCTCAGCCCCGCGGCAAAGAGCAGGAGCACAACGGCGCCGACGAAGCCCGCGGTGAGGGCGTAAGGTATCTGGGTGTTCACGTGGTCGATGTGGTCGCAGCCTGAGAACATGGAGCTCATGATGGTTGTGTCACTGATTGGTGAACAGTGGTCCCCGAAAACGCCGCCGGCAAAGACCGAGGCGATGCTGGCGTAGACGACCGGTCCAAAGCTCCCGCTGAGCCCGTAGGAGAGGGGAACCGCTATCGGCATCATTATCGCGAAGGTCCCCCAGCTCGTTCCTGTCGTGAAGGAGATGAACGCCGCCACCACGAAAACCACAAAGGGCACCAGCCCCGGCGAAAGGACGTTCGATGCGACGCTAACTATGTAGTCGGCGGTGCCAACCGCGTCACAGGCGCTCTTGATGCTCCACGCGAGGATGAGTATCATCATGGCGAAGTGCATCTGCTTCATTCCGGCAACAAGGGTGTGCTCGACATCCTCGAAGGTCATTATCTTCATGGCCAGGATGAGGGCCATAGCGACGATGACCATGGAGAACGAACCCCAGACGAGGGCCCACGTTGAGTCCGCGTTGGAGAGAACCTCTTGAAAGCCACCCTTGGCGTAAGCGGCGCTGCCTCCGCCGGTAACCCACAGGCCGAGGAACGTCATGAAGACAAGGGCCGCAACAGGTAGTATAAACACCCAGACGCTTTCTCTGCCCTCTATGGGCATCCCCACGTCCACCTCCGTCGTCATCATCGGCTGCGCCCCATCGCGGAGGACCTTGCCCTCGGTCCTGGCACGCTGCTCAGCGTGAAGCATCGGGCCGTAGTGCCTGTGGGTGGCGGCAACGAGATAAACCAGGATGATTGCCAGAATCGGGTAGAACCTGTAGGGCCAACTGGCAAACCACGCTGAGTAGGCGCTTATATCCGCACCGACGCTCGCTATCGCGTCCTTCAAGAGGCCGAGCTCGTAGCCTATCCAGGTGGAGACGACCGCCAGAACCGCCACCGGAGCGGCGGTTGAATCGTCCGCGTAGGCCAAGAACTCCCTCGAAACCCTCGCCCTGTCCGTGATGGGCCTCATTGTGTTGCCGACGATGATGGTGTTGGTGTAGTCGTCGAAGAATATTATCGTTCCGAAGATAGCCGCCATCAGCGAGGCTGCACGGCTCGTTTTAACCTTCCGCGTCACCGCCTTCGCTATGGCGTTCATGCCGCCGGCCTTGTATATCAGCGCTACCCCTGCACCTATGAGTGCGTCGAAGAGGAGGATCCTCGTGTTCCAGAGGTCGGTAACGATCTGCCCGTTCTCCTCCCAGGCGGACGCTATGTTGAAGACTATCCACTTTAGGGTTTCAGTCGTGGCCCCCACGGGGTTTCCCCCGGCCACCAGCAGTCCGCCCACCCATACACCAAAAAACAAAGCGAACAGAACCCTCTTCGTTAGGATGGCAAGGCCAATGGCCACCAGCGGAGGTAGCAGGGCCAGAACCCCGAAGTCACTCATGGTTCAACACCCTTTACTGTACTACATGAAGCATGCCACCAATATGTATCAGTGGTACAATATAAAAGTCTTTTTAGAACGGTTATGGCGATTAGATTGTTAATATTGGTAATATAGTCCAATAATAGGCAAGGTAGCATAACAAAAAGCATGAAAGGTCTCACCTGCACTGTCCTACCCAAATATTATTGGGCCACTAGAAGTTCACATCAAAAGATTTATGAAAAATAGTTCATATTTTGGCAATCTTTGCCCACTTTTCCCTTGTCCTCTTCCAGCAGCCCGGCGGCATGAGCTCGCCCTCGGGGCAGTAGCCGAGCTGGACGCACCTGGGCCCGAGCTTCGCCCACTTTATCACGGGCCTGAGGTCATCGTTCTTTGCAATCTCCTCCAGCATCTTCCAGGCGACTTCCCTTATCTCCCACTGGGCCCTTTCGCACGCCCTCAGGCCGAAGAAGTGCTTGAGCTCGCGGAGGTTCATGGTCATCACCATCTTTGTCCTAACCGCCTGGGGGAGGATAAAGCGCGCGTCCTCCTGATGGACACCTGACTTATAGCTCTCCTCGTAGAGCTCTATGGTCCTCTTCATAAGCTCCCGCCACTTCTCATAAAGTTCCGGCCTTTTTTTCACGCTCTCTGGAATTACGAAGGTCTCTTCGACGTCGTTGGGGTTCAATTTTATATAGCGCTGTGACTGTTGGGTATAACTTGCAAGTCTATGTCTCACAAGTTGGTGTGAACACGTCCGAGAACATCCCTCGATCGCGAAGGTGAGAACCGCGTGCTCCAGTATTGACTCGTGACCATACCCCAAAACCCGGGGCAGATGCATCCTAACGTCCCCTTCGCCCATGCGCTCGAACGCTTCCGTCTCCCATTCACCCCAGTAGCTTATGAGCGCCGCCCAAGTGACGGTTTCGAGAGGTTTTTTCGTATAATTGACAAGGGTAACCCTGATCCCATCCCCCATGCATGCCACCGGAGATAGAAGAGTCCGGGGTTTATTAGGTTTACCTTGGACTAAAAAATTGAATGGTGAGAATAGAGCTCCCAAAAGGAGTCTACTCTTGCTGGGTTTCCTCAGTGACGTCCTCAGTGGCCTCGGCAGGTTCCTCCTCAGAAGTCACGGGCTCCTCTGAGACTTCGGCATTCCCGGTGCCCTCAGCTTTTTCCGGTACAGACCCCGGTGTCGGTGCCTCGCTCACTGCGCCGGGAAGCTCCTCCGGGAGGGCGAAAAACGCCATTATCTCCATGATGGCACCAACCATGATGAAGAAGTAGCCCACCATGATAAGCGTGAGTATAGCACCCATAAGGTAGAACAGCGCTGCCGTGTGGAAAGTCCCCACGCCTGTTTCCCGAGCTATGGCGTCGTAGCTCTTCTTCATGAACCAGACGCCGATTATCATTATGACCACTGCAATAAGGCTCCACGTTCCGAAGGCGGATGTGAGTTCGGCCACCTTCTCGGGGTCGTGGATGACGTCTGCCATCTTGTCCCACATGTTGTAGAAAGCCCAGGAAAGGATCAGGCTGGCGGTTATGTTGAGCAGGGCTGCCCATATGTAGTCCTTAAAGATGTTTTCCTTCTTAGTTGCCTCCGCGATGTTCTTAACCGCGAAGAGCTTCAGAACAAAACCCACCAGGTAGGTCACGTAAAAGAGACTGAATATGGCGCCAATGCCACCCCATGTTCGGGCGTTTTTCAGATTTTCCATGGTATCACCAGATACATGTACGAGGTTCATGCTATAAAAGAGTTCTCTCCGAAACCAATAGAAAGGATGTCAAAATGGTACATCGAAAAATCAAAAAAGAAAATATCGTCAAAAAACTAAACCGGTGCGGGTTCTTCGACGGGCTTGGATATCTCGTCGGGCAACGAGAAGAACGCGATTATCTCAAGGATTGCCGCTATGACAATAAGCAGTCCGCCGATCAGAACTATCATCAGGATTGCACCGATAATGTACAGCAGTGCGACCGTGTGGAACATTCCCACCCCGGTTTCCTCGGATATCATGTCGTAGCTCTGCTTCATGAACCATACACCGACTATCATGAGAATCACTGCGATAATGCCGCCTGCACCCATCATACCCAGGCCGAACTCTGGCGATTCGGAGGCACCCAGTATCGCGCCCCACATGGTTCCCACAAGTATCAGGCTGGCCACTATGTTCAGTATGGCGGCCCAGAGGTACTTGCTGAATATCTCTCCGCGGTTTGTAGCCTCGGCGATGTTCTTAACTGCCAAGAGCTTCAGGATGAAGCCTATGAAGCCGAGGCCCACAACGGTCAGGATGGCTCCGATGCCACCCATCATTTTGGCATTTTTCAAATCACCCACAGGCAATCACCTCAAAAACAAATGTCTTCATAATCATTTAAAAGGCTTTCTACCGGCGACTATAAAAGTATGACACATCCTTATCGGAAGTACTGCAAGTGGCAAAGAATGCGGCGGTGTTCATTACATTTGGAAAGCCAGCGTGCATTGATGCTCAAAAGATTTCAGTCCTATCCCACTTTCTCCGACGAAAGGGTTATTAAAACCGGGCTCCAGCTTTAGACGGTGATGCACATGGTGGTTAGCCTTGCAGGAAGGGATGTTCTCTGCCTTCAGGACTTTACGAGGGAGGAGATTGAGACTATTCTCAAGACGGCCGAGATGATGAAGATATGGAACAAAATCGGCAAGCCGCACCGCGTTCTTGAGGGCAAGACCCTGGCCATGATCTTCCAGAAGCCCTCAACCAGAACAAGGATCTCCTTTGAGGTTGGAATCTACCAGCTCGGCGGATACGGCCTCTACCTCAACGCCAACGACCTCCAGCTCAGGCGCGGCGAGACCATCGCCGACACCGCCCGCGTCCTCAGCAGGTACGTCGACGGAATGATGGCGAGGGTTTACGCCCACAAGGACGTCGAGGACCTCGCCAAGTACGCCAGCGTCCCGGTCATCAACGGTCTGAGCGACTTCAGCCACCCGTGCCAGGCCCTCGCTGACTACCAGACCATCCTTGAGAAGAAGGGCCGTATCGCTGGCCTCAAGATAGTCTACGTTGGAGATGGAAACAACGTCGCCCACTCCCTCATGATAGCCGGAACCAAGCTCGGTGCCAACGTTGTTGTTGCAACTCCCGAAGGCTTCGAGCCGGACGAGAAGGTCATCAAGTGGGCCGAGCAGAACGCGGCCGAGAGCGGCGGCAGCTTCGAGCTCCTCCACGACCCGGTTCAGGCGGTTAAGGACGCGGACGTCATCTACACCGACGTCTGGGCGAGCATGGGCCAGGAGGCCGAGGCCGAGGAGAGGAGAAAGATATTCCAGCCGTTCCAGGTGAACAAGGACCTCGTCAAGCACGCGAAGCCTGACTACATCTTCATGCACTGCCTCCCGGCCCACCGCGGCGAGGAAGTCACCGACGACGTCGTTGACTCACCGAACAGCGTCGTCTTCGACGAGGCCGAGAACCGCTTGCACGCCCAGAAGGCCGTCATGGCCCTCGTCATGGGTGGAATTAAGGTCTGAGCTCTCTTTTCCTCCATTTTGAAATTTCAGCGCGGTTCTGCATTTCGGACTGTGGTTATTATAATCGTGCTCCGTATTCCGGCCCATGGTTAATATAGGATTTGAGCGTAAGTTCATCGGGGTCACCCATGGCCGGAACATACACGGTAGATAATCTCGGAAAGAGACGCATCGTGGTAAAGAAAGGCATGCTCCGTAAAGAAGCCATTGAAAGAGATTTTCACAATCTACGAAGAAGTTCCCGAAAGCGCCACACTGCATGGGGAAGAAATATATAAAGAACACCCTGCAGGTCGCCTCAAAAGCGGTGTGGGGATATACGATGCTACACGTAACACACACCAGAAATGACGCATGGGCATGAACGGGAAAACCTCAAAAACAAACCGATCATAGCGGGGAACCTGCAGGATGCAATGAAGTGGAACATATTCATCCAGTTGCTAACGCACATCCCCGCACTCTCTGACCCTGAAGAAAGATCGAGTAGGGAGCTGGGGAAAACAATGCGCGGCTTCTGGAGAACTCGTTGAAAAAATCGTATTCGCAAAGCACAAATAGTACGCGACAACGCCTTTGAAAGAATACAATATTGGTGGAGTCCTGATAAGCTTTGATGAGCTAAAAAAGAATCAAGAAACCGGCAAGGGAATTCGTCCGGGTGCGGGCAGACCTGTCCAGGGAGGCGACGAAGCTCCTCGGGCTCGTGAAGGGCCTCCGGCTCGCCGGGGCCGGTGGTGAGTCCCTCAGAAACACCGAGGAGAGCCTCTGGAGGGAGATAAAGCGCCTTGAGAAGGAAAGAGAGCTGGAACTCATAGGCCTCTACGCCGTTGTTATTGCCCACCTGCGCGAGAACGACCTTGAGGGCGCCGAAAGGTTCCTCGAAGGGTTTTGATTCTTACCCCTTTTGTCCGATTTTATGAAACTCAACTTTCACAGATGGCGTGATTTGTGAAAGTATATTTTCATAAAACTGGCCCTTTGTGAAAGTGGGCTTTCACAAATCTTATAAACTATGAAAGCGGACTTTCACACATGGCGATAAAGATAGTCAGGCTCGTGAGGCACAACCCCTGGTGGAAGGGCGAAGGCTGGGAGAAAGAGGACAGGGACCTTTCGAGGGCTGGGGAGATAATTCCGAGGAAGCGCGTTGAGGTGAAGGAGGGTTCCGTAACACTTCTCAGGGGAATCCGACGGGCGGGCAAGAGCTTCTACATCAAGACGCTGATAAAGGCTCTCATCGAGAACGGCACGGACCCGAGAAGGATAGCCTACATTCCCTGCGACAGGTTCACGGGGGGAGAGGTAAGGGCCTTAATAGACGAGCTTAGATTAAGGCATGGTGAGCTCTACGTCTTCCTCGACGAGATAACCTACCTGAGGGGCTGGAGGCTCCTCCTCAAGGAACTCGGCGAGGAGGGCGTAACCACCGTTGCCACTGGCTCAAACCCGGTGGAGCTGAAGCGCGAGAGCGAGCTCCTTCCTGGGAGGGGGATAGAGGGCAACGAGTACTACTTCAACCCCCTGAGCTTCCGCGAGTTCGCGCGCTTCATGAGGCCCGAACTGCCCGATGTGTCCTTCACCTACAGGGAGCCCGATGCCGATGAGCTCTTACCCTGGTATGAAGAGCTTGAAGGCCTCTTCTACGCCTACCTCCAGACGGGTGGCTTTCCGGAGGCCGTTCTGGAGTTCAGGCGCGATGGGAAGGTGAAGCCAGAGCGGTACGAAGAGCTGATCCGCCTCGTCCTCGGAGAAATCGCAAAGTCCGGGAAGAGCGAGGAGACGGCAAGGGAGCTCCTTGAGGCCATCTTCAGGCTGAGGGGCAACAGGGTTGACTACGTGAGCCTGGCCCGGGAAATCGGGGTCTCCCACCCGACGGTGCGGGAGTACCTCTCAACGCTGGAGAGCGCGAGGGTGTTATACACGCTGGAGGCATGGGACATAACCAGAAAACGCCACGCCCACAGGAAGGAGAAGAAAATAGTCTTCCAGAGCCCACTCATAGCGACGGCCCTCGCCGTCTACCTCGGGGAGGAGCCGGTGGAGTTCGTCGAGGGCAACATTGAGTGGCTCGTGGAGCACACCGTCGCGTCTCACGTTATCTGGCACCTTGAAGAGCCGGTTCTCAGGGAGAAACACGCCTTTGCAGGCTTCTACTACAACGGCTCGAAGGAGTGCGACATTGTCATAAGGGATGGGGGCTTCTTCGGCATCGAGGTCAAGTACGGCCGGGTGAAGCGAAAGGGCTACCCATTCCCGGTGCTCTACCTTTCAAAGGACGAGCTCGGCCCGGACGTCGTCCCAGCATCGCTCTACCTCTACGGCCTGGAGAAGAGCGATCGGTCAATATGATTTTAAACCCCTCCTCCAACTCCTCACCATGCTCGAAAAGCTCTTTAGTATCGGCTACTCAAAGACCTTCGCGGAGCGCTATTACGAGCTCTGGGGCGAGAGGGCGCTGGCGATAGCCGAGGCCATGGAGAAGCCCCTTCCGAGGTGCTTCCGCGTGAACACACTCCGCATCGAGGTTCCAGGGCTTACCAAGCTCCTCAACAGGAAGGGATTCCAGTTTAGGCGCGTTCCCTGGGCGAGGGAAGGTTTCTGCCTGACGAGGGAGCCGTTCTCGATAACCTCCACCCCGGAATATCTCAGCGGCCTCCTCTACATTCAGGAGGCCAGCTCGATGTATCCTCCGGTGGCTCTGGAACCGAAGCCCGGTGAAACCGTCGCGGACATGGCCGCCGCCCCCGGTGGGAAGACGAGCCACATAGCACAGCTGATGGAGAACGAGGGCATCATTTACGCCTTCGATGTCGGCGAGGAGAGGCTCAAAGAGACCCGCCTGAACCTCTCGCGCCTCGGCGTCACCAATACCGTGCTCTTCCACAGGTCCTCGCTCCACATAGACGAGCTCGGGGTGGAGTTCGACAGAATCCTACTCGATGCCCCCTGCACCGGCTCGGGGACGATACACAAGAACCCCGAAAGGAAGGCCAACAGAACGATGGACGATGTCAAGTTCTGCCAGGGACTGCAGATGAAGCTCATCGAGAAGGCCCTCGGAGTCCTGAAGCCGGGAGGAATCCTCGTCTACTCAACCTGCTCCCTCGAGCCGGAGGAGAACGAGTTCGTGGTTCAATGGGTTCTCGACAGCTTCGACGTTGAGCTCCTGCCCCTCCGCCACGGCGAGCCGGCTCTAACCGCTCCTTTTGGTGTTGAGCTGAGTGATGAGATGAGAAAGGCGAGGCGCTTTTATCCGGACAGACACGGGACGAGCGGCTTCTTCGTGGCGAAGATTAAGAAGCTTTGACTGGCCTCCGGACTATCCCTTCGATTCCGCCGCAAGCTTCTCTTCGAGTTCCTTAAGTCTCTCCAGAACGTCCCCGCTGAGGTTTCTCTCAAGCTCTTCGCGGGCGGCCTTGGCCAGCTCGAACTTCGAGTCGTACTTCCCGAGGGACGTCCAGTGAATCTTCTTGCCCTCTACGAAAACGTCTATGTCGCAGAGGCGCTTGTAGCCGACGTACTCGATGCCCTTCAGCAGGAACTTGACGCGCACCGGGTCCTCCCACGTCAGGAGCTTGAGCTTGTAGACGGGAACGCGCATGAAGGGCCGCGGGTAGTCCCAGTCCCAGCCCTCGCCGACGACGAAGCCGATGTCAAGGTCCTCGATCACCATCATGAGACGCTCTATGTTCTCGTCGTAGCGCTTGTCGGTGTCGTAGATTTTAATCGTGATCTCGTTCCACTCGGGCATCAGCCTGAGCAGGAGGACTGGAAGGTCAACGCTCAGTTCCCTGTAAACCTCCAGAAAGTCCCTGCGGACGAGGACGGCACCATCGATGTCCTCCGGCCCGATTGGGGAGTTGAGCTTCTTCCTGGTCACGCCGATTATCGTGTCCCCGGCCTCGCCTTCGTCAAGGGCAGTTCGTATATCCATTATCTCCCCGCCGTACTTTTCGGAGAGGAGCTTCAGGCCCTCCTCCACCTTGCTGGGTACCCTTATGAAGATCAGCGTGCTCTCCACGTGAACCTTTTCTATCGGGAGCTTCTCGTTAAGGATAAGGCTCAGAACAACCGGTGCGTGGGAACTCACGAGAAAGGCCGTTTCGGGCGGTATCGTCTCCTTCTTCCATTCATCCGTGACGAAGACTATTGTCTCGAACTCGCTGCTCTTCTTAATCGCCTCGTCCGTTGGTATCTCACCGACCCCAAAGGCCTCCGAGAGGGCCCTCTTCACGGCCGGGATGTCCCCGGTTCTCAGAAAGATTATGGACGGCCCAAAGCGGAGAACCTTCATCACATGCCCCTCCACATCTTGTAGCCCCTATCGAAATCAGTTCCCCCCGGATACTTAACGCGGTAGGTCCTCCCGCTCGGAAGGAGAACGAAGTTGACACCAAGGACGCCGTTCAGCCCCCTATCGATCAGTTTGAAGTTGTGGCCGTAGAGCCTGAAGTCGGCGTCCAGACCGACTACATCCTTCCAGGTGTGGCCGAGGGCGAACCTCATACCTCCTATCTCAACGATGGTTCCTGGCTCGACGACACTTCCCCCGAAGAACTCCTGGACTACCCCCGGCTCGTCCTCGTTGCCGGGAACCACGTAGAGTTCCATCCCCGGGTTCTTGAGTACGCGGGCCAGCTTTCTTACGGCCCCGATGTAGAGCGGCTTCATGTCGGGTCTTCGCTCAAGTTTTATATTGTCAGCGAGGTCGCCCGTGTGGATAACGTACTCGGGACGGATCCCCTCGATGAGCTCACCTATGAAGCGGTAAGCGCTCTCTGGGGTGTCGCTGACGTGCATGACCTTCGTTTCGTCGGTGGATGACAGCAGTTCCAGGACTTTTTTCCGGAAGAGGGGAAGTTTTATAGGCATTAATGAAAGTAGGAGCAGGGCTTATATATACCTTCTCCAAGTTACTGAGGGTGTTACCATGAAGGTTCTCGTTCTCGGTGCCGGAAACGTTGGAAGGGCGATAGCCTGGGATTTAAGGGACGAGTTCGACGTTCACGTCGGAGACGTCAGCGAGGAGAGGCTGAGGGCGGTTTCAGAGTTTGCCACCCCCGTGAAGGTGAACGCTGCAGACTTCGATGAGCTGGTTGAAGTAATGGGGGGCTTTGAGCTTGTGATAGGGGCCCTGCCCGGCAGATTCGGCTATCAATCCGTTAGAGCCGCCATAAAAGCGGGCGTTGATATGGTTGACGTCTCCTTCATGCCGGAGAACCCGCTAGGGCTTCGCGATGAGGCTGAAAAGGCGCAGGTGACGGTTATATTCGACGCCGGCTTTGCTCCGGGGCTGAGCCACATACTGATGGGGCGCATCTGGCAGGAGATGGACGAGCTGAGGGAGGGCTACATCTACGTCGGCGGCCTCCCAAAGGAACCGAGGCCACCGCTTTATTACAGAATTACATGGTCCCCGAAAGACCTAATTGAGGAATACACGAGGCCGGCGCGCGTGATAAGGGACGGCGAGGTTAAGACGGTTGACCCCTTCGAGAGGATCGAGAGGGTGAGCGTTGGCGACTTCGAGTTCGAGGCCTTCGTCAGCGATGGCCTGAGGAGTTTACTGGAGAGCGTGAGGGCGGAAAGGCTGGAGGAATGGACGCTCCGCTGGCCCGGGCACCTGGAGAAGATGAGGGTTCTGAGGGAGCTGGGTTTCTTCGGGCAGGAGCACGTCGATAAGACGCTTGAGGTTATAGCCCCGCTCATGACCTACGAGAGCCCGGACTTCTCGATAATGCAGGTGGTCGGAAGGGGAACGCTGAACGGCGAGGAGAAGGAGATAGGTTACCTCATGTACGACGAGGAGAAAGGCGGCTTCACCTCGATGGCCCGCGTCACAGGATTCACCGCGGCCATAATAGCGAGGCTCGTGGCCGAGAAGGGCTGCATCTTCGGCGTTATCCCGCCGGAGATACTCGGAATGCGCATAGACACCTTCGAGAGGATAGCGGACGAGATAACCGAGAGGGGAATAAGGCTGGAGAGGTGGGAGAATGCTCCACCTGGTGATAGCTGAGGCGGAGCTTGAGCTCGTCCCGAAGGCCATACTGGACCATCCGGCCGTTGTGAACCACGCCAGGAGGAGGGGAAAGAGGCCGGACGAGATACTGCTGGACAGCACCTACCACCACGCGGCCATCAAAAAGCTCCCGGACGGAGAGAGGCGCGGGAGGCCGGACATAGTCCACATCTGCCTGCTGAACGCTCTGGAGAGTATAGCCAACAAAGAGGGCAAATTGAGGATCTACGTCCACACTCGAAACGATGAGGTCATCCACATCAAGCCGGAGACGAGGATTCCGAGGAACTACAACCGCTTCGTTGGGCTGATGGAGAGCCTCTTCAGGGACCGGGTCGTGCCGAGGGGCCTGGAGTTGCTCCGCATTGAGGAGAAGTCCCTCGGAGAGCTCGTGGAGGAGTTAAACCCCGACGGGGTCTTCGTGATGCACGAGGAGGGGAAGCCCACAAAGCCAAAGGACTTTGGGAAGATACTGGGTGGACTTGAGAACCCCCTCGTCATCGTCGGTGGATTCCCCCATGGGGATTTCAGGAGCGAAACGCCGGGGGAAAAAATAAGCATTTACGAGGCCCCGTTGATGGCCTGGGCGGTTGTGAATGAGGTAATCATCAACTTTGAGCATTGGGTTCCCTGAAAAAAGCGAAAAAGCTACATAATGTTTTTATATTTTGTTTATGCTTATTTTTTTGGCACTTAAAAACAACACAGCAAAGGCAATCCAATGGGGGTGTGTTAATCCATGCGAAAAATAAGCTTCCTGATGGCGTTCCTAATCGCCGGATACGTCCTTGGAATATGGAACTTCCTGGTTCTGCCGAAGTACTACATAACCTTCGGGCTCAAAGGATTCCTGATTTCACTCCTCCCGATGCTGGTGGCAATGTTCCTGATATACAGCGAGGCGGAGAGCACCAAAAAGACCCGCTACCTCATATACGAGCTGTTCTTTAAGATAGCCAGGACTCCCGCACTGATATTCAGCCTGCTGATGTTCCTGATGATAATGCTCGGCGTCACCACCTACTACTCCTCATACGGCCTCGCCCTCATCTTCGGGATGGGCTCGAGGTACATCCCCATTCTGGCTGTCGGGACGATACTGCTCTCTGTTCTGATGCTCATACTGGCAAAGGGCAGAACCCTCGAGTTCATCTCGGTCGTCTCGATACTCTTCGTTCTTTTCGCCCTCGCTTCGGCGTTTCTGATCAGGAACCAGGCGCTCAGCATGGTCACCGCGCCACAGGCGGTTCAGTACATGAACAGTGCAGTATCCTCAATAACGTCCTCTGACCTGTCCCTGACCACGAGGGGAGTCCTCTTCATGGTCGTTTCAGTCTTCATCTCCCTCGGTCTTGGCGCTGGCGTTTACTACGTCCTGGGAAGCTTCACTCCCGAAGAGCTCGACCTCAGAAAGGTTCTTGCTGCGGTTTTTGTCCTTCAGATAATCCTCAGCTTCGCCGCGGCATTCACCGTCGCCTACTCCCTGGGCGCCGCATACCAGGCCTACGGCGAGGCGTTCCAGAACCCCAACATACCAGCCGACGAGTCAATGAAGCTCTTCATGAAGTTCAACGACCTCAAGGACTACGCCACGGACAGCGATAAGAGCCCGATGGACTCGATAGAGGTCTTCTACTCGATACCCGAAGTCCTGAGGGGCAACGTGCCCAACGACACGACCCTCATAGCGCTCCTGATGCTGTCCCTCTACCTTGCGGGCCTCACGACCATAATCATCCTCATTGAGATGGGCAGTCAGATGCTCTCCGAGGTCATGCAGCTGGGAAGAAACCAGAGCCTTGGGCTTGTGAGTTTCATCGGAATGATAGTGGCCGGCGCTATGGTGGTCGGCGACATCAGAACGATGTTCGTTGTTGTACCATTTTCCGTGGCGGCTCTCATGGCTGCGGTCGAGAGCTACCCGCTGCTTTCCTCCGAGCTGACGCACAATAAAGCGATAGTCTCGGCCGTGATGCTGCTCCTCTTCGTCAGCGGCCTGGCAACTATCTACTATTCACTCACCGCCCCAAAGATGCCGGTGAAGATCGGTGCGGTGCTGGGTCTCGTGCTCCTCGTACCGGTGCTCATGAACGGCATGCTGCTGAAGGCCCGCCGTTGAACATTTCCTCCTTTCAAAAATTTTTTAAAGACCCTCCCGAATCGGTTTTAGAACGCTTACAGGAGGTCTGGAAGATGGGAGACAAGACCAAGGTTCAGGTTAGCAAGCTCAAGCCGGGAAGGTACATCCTCATCGACGGCGAGCCCTGCAGGATAGGCAACATAACCGTTTCTTCACCTGGCAAGCACGGTTCAGCCAAGGCTAGGATTGAGGCCGTTGGAATCTTCGACGGCAAGGTCAGGAGCATCGTCAAGCCCACCAGCGCCGAGGTTGACGTTCCGATCATCGACAAGAGAACCGCCCAGATCATCGCCATGACCCCTGACACCGTCCAGATCATGGACATGGAGACCTACGAGCTCTTCGACATCCCGATCGAGGGCGGCGTCGCCGACGACGTCAAGGATCAGCTCAAGGAGGGCATCAACGTCGAGTACTGGGAGACCCTCGGCAGGATTAAGATAATGAGGCTCAAGGGCGAGTGAGCCCTTCCGCTCTTCTATTTCCCGCAACCTTTTAAGGAAGCACTTCAACCAGTTCTCACCGGAGGTGCAACCATGGACTTCCTGTACACCTACGAGACGCTTAAGCTTGAGTTTCCACTCGTCGAGCCCGAAGAGGCAAAGTTTGTTATCCTCGGCGTTCCCTTTGACGGGACGACCAGCTTCAAGCCCGGCGCGAGGTTCGGGCCAACGCTCATCAGGCACGCGACGCTCAACCTCGAGAGCTACATCCTCGACTACGACGTTGACATAGCGGAACTTCCCATAGCGGACATTGGGGATGTGGCAGTTGTGGCAGGCGACCCCCGCAAGACCGCGGACAGGGTTAGGGAAACCGTCGAGGAGCTCAAACGTGTTAATCCCGGCGCTATCCCGATACTTCTGGGCGGCGAGCACTCCCAAACCCTCGGGGCTGTGGAAGCACTAAAACCTGCCAGCTACGTCGTCTTCGACGCCCATCTGGATCTCCGCGAGAGCTACGAGGACAACCCCTACAACCACGCCTGCGTGGCGAGGAGGATAGGCGAGCTGGGGGTCAGGGAGGCGATGTTCGGGATACGGAGCGGCACGAGGGAGGAGGTAGAGTACACCGAGCGGGAAGGGATAGCGTGGGTCCACGCGAGGGACTACGACTTCGACGCCTTCGTCGAGCTGGTCAAGCCGCTCCCGGAGCCGGTTTACCTCTCCGTGGACATAGACGCTTTCGACTTGTCACTGGTTCCATCAACAGGGACACCCGAGGCAGGGGGGTTAAGGTTCTGGGACGTCGTTGAAGCGATGGAATGGCTCGTGGAGAACAAGCGCGTGGCGGGCTTTGACATAATGGAGGTGGCCGGGAACGGGCTCGGTGACGTGACCGCGCTGACGGCGGCAAAGCTGCTGTTTTACTTCATAGGGGCAATGGGAAAGAAAAACGAGTGATTTTTCATTCTTTCATGTGGTCCGGCTGGGGGAGTACCTCAACCGAGGTGGTCCCAAAATGCACGGGGGCGTTTTCAAGGGGCTTCTTCATGGAGTACGGGTACTCCAGCTTGAACACCATAAGTATCCCCGTCCCAAAGCCAAGTATCTCCATAACCACGTCCTGGGTTTTGTTCTGCATGCTTTCGTAGAGCCAGGGCATGTTCGGCTGGAGGGCCACTTCAAAAAACTCCCAGGCAATCCCAACAAGGATCAGGGCAAAGAGGCTTATGGAGACTATCTTCAGCGGGCTCCAGTGGAGGTTGTAGGTTCTCGATGACTCCAGAACGACCTCGTTGAATATGACCCACGTAACCAGGCCGCCGAGGTAGTGGCTCGGTATGTCGGCACCCTTCCAGACCTGGTTGTACAGGTCGAGCTGGAGGAATGGAACGTTGAGAAACGTTATGTGGGCCGCCATGAATATCGCAAAGAGCGCGTAAATGCTGTCGTTGTAGAATGGGCTGACCCACGGCCAGATCCTTCTGCTGGGGCGGGGGTATATCCTCCGGACGATGCTGGGAACGAAGAGGGCGAATAGACCCGCGGCCGCACTGAGTATCTGGTCGAACTTTCCGTACATAAGGGTGCTGATAAGGCCGAAAAAAACGATGGCCCTTGCGGCCATAATTATTCCCTTTTCCCAAGTCCTCATTCAAATCACCTAAACCCCCACATAATTCCATAACCCGTCGAACTTTATATACTTGTCGGCCAAAAATGGACCGTATCCGAACCAAAATAAGCCAGAACAAAACCCAATCCCTTCGGGAAGCGTAAAAGGTAGCCTAGGAGTTGGGCCGGTAGCCGGCCTTCTCCATCTCCCTCTCGATGCTCCTCACTTCGAGCAGTTCTCTCCTGAGTACAGGAACCCAGAGGGTCTCAACGAGGACCGTGACTAAGACTGTGATTATGGTGACGCTGAGGATGGTTTCCCCCCACTGAATCAGGTCGGGGTTGTTGTACGTGATTCCGAGAGTCAGGGGGAGACTGGCCAGGGCGGCGGGAACGACGCCCCTCGGGCCCTCAAGCGATATGAACAGGTACTCCTTGAAGGAGCGCCACTTCAGGACTGGAAGGGAAGCAAGGGGTCTGGCGACCAGCATCAGAGAGAACGCTATGATAACGCCCTGCACGATGTGCCCCTTTATTATCTCAGGGTCCAGGCTCGCGCCCAGGAGGGTGAAGATGAAGATGGTGGATATGGTCGCGAGGCTCTCGTTGAAGTGAACCTCCCTCTCGACGGCCCGCATGACCTTCTTGACCACGGAGATATCGTCCCTGAAGAAGACCTTATGGTTGCCAAGAACGATGCCCGTAACGGTGGCCACAAGATAGCCCGAAGCCTGTGCCAGTTCACCGAGAAGGAAGCCCCCAAACGCCATCACAAGGGAGAATATGACGATCTCGGGAAAGTCCCTAACCTCCGTCCTCTTCAGGATGTTGTACCCGACAACACCGAGCAGCGCCCCCATGAGTATCGAGGCACCCATCTGGTACAGGAAGAAAACGACGGCCGCGGGGTAGAGACCGATGTAGCCCGCTATTGCCTCCAGGAACCTCGCGCTGGACGCCTCTGGAACCAGCATTGCAACGGCCACCGATGCGAGAACTATTCCCATCGGGTCGTTGAATATTGACTCGGTGACGATGACCGTCTCGATGTCCTCGCGGACGCGGTACTGTCTGAACAGTGGGATGAGGGTTGCAGGGTCTGTAGCACCTATGATCGCCCCGAAAAGGAACCCGACGATGAAGGGCACGTGAAAAAGCCACGAGAATATTCCGCCGATGATGAACGCGGTGAGGAGGAGTCCGATGGTGTCCAGGGCCAGTATGGTCTTGAGGTTCCTTTTGAGCATCTTCCAGCTGAGGGTGTGACCCTCCGTGAAGAGTATCATCACCAGGCCGAAGACGCGGACGTAGTTGAAGAGCTCGTTGGCAAGGTTCCGGTTCAGGAGCCCAAGAACGGGGCCGACCAGTATGCCGAGGAACATGAAGAGAGGAATGTATGACACATTGAACCGCCTGCTCACGAGGAGTGAAACCAGTCCCACCGCAAGGACGACGAAGAACACGTAGACCAGCAGGTCAACACTTGGAACCAGGACGTTCGATGCACCGGTCACAGACATCGCTATTCCTCCCGTAGATTTTGTCTTCAGAGTTAATAAGCATACCGGAGAACTTCTTTTGTTATCCTTTTGGTACAATGTTCTAAACGTTGCCTCGGTGTCGCGTTCGACCCACAAAGCCTTAAATAGAACTTTTTCCACCAGCTGAAAATGGTGGTGGTCATGGAAGTCGAGTCCGCCCTTGAGAGGTTCTACTCGCTCAAGCTGACCGACATAATGCCGGGATTCGAAACGATGCCCGTGGTAACGGCCGACTCCGACCTCCTCAGCATCCTTAAGATACTCAGAACCAGGCACCACGTGTGGGTTGTTGATAACAGGGAAAACATGAAGCTGGTGGGGGTCATCAGGTACAGGGACGTCATAGACGTTCTCCTGCCGCCGGAGGCCCACAAGTTCAAGCTGGGGATGACGAGCAAAACCATGCGCTCGATGCTCGGTGGCGCCACAAAGGCGGAGGACGTTGCCGAGAGACACGTGCTGACGGTGGAGGAAGACGCAACGGTTCTCGACGCACTGATGAAGATGCGCAAATACAGGATTCAGGTGCTGGCGGTCGTAAAGGACGGCAGGCTGGTGGGCGAGGTGAGCCTCCGCATCCTGATAGACGAGCTGCTGAGACTGCTGAGGGTGGGTGGTGCCCAATGGAGAGCGTGACGTGGCTGCTCTTCGCCCTTGGACTCTCGCTAATCCTCGCGAAGATAGGAGACAGTATCATCGAGCGCTACGAGCTCCCGGGAGTCCTCGGAGAGCTGCTGATGGGAATGATACTCGGGAACCTGGTGTACTTCGGGATAGTGGCTCCCCAGTACCTCCCGATAGTCAGCGGGGAGGCGTTTACCACCGATATGACGGTGGTGGCCAACTTCCTCGCCAAGCTGGGCATAATATTCCTCCTGTTCCTGGGAGCCCTCGATGCCGACCTTGAACAGCTCAAGAAGACGGGCCTCACGGCCACCGTCTCGACGGTTCTGGGTGTTTTCGTTCCCCTCGTGATCGGCTGGTTCGCCCTCATGGAGATGGGTTACCCGAGCAGGGAGGCCTTCGCCGGCGGTGTGCTTCTCACGGCAACAAGCATCGGCCTGACCGTCAGGGTGATGATGGACCTGGGGGTTCTAAAGAGCGAGGTTGGAGCGGCATCGCTCAGCGCGAGCGTTATGGACGACTTTCTGGGCATAGCCCTCGTCATCTTTGCCGTCGGAAGCGGCGGCCTTCTGGAGCTCTCGGTTAAAATCGTGGCGTTCTTCATTCTCACCGGTGTCATCTGGTGGTTCCTCGTCGATTATTACATAAAGTTCGCCGAGAGGCTTCACGTGGAGAAGGGAATCCTCGGAGTGGTTCTCGGAATGATGTTCCTCTTCGCGGCATTGGCTGAAGGCTGGTTCGCGGCGGCCATAGAGGGAGCCTTCATGATGGGCCTCGTCCTCTCAAAGCTCCCCGAAGGAAAGCGCCTCATGGAGGACGTGAAGGCCATCGGCTACGGCCTGCTGATACCCTTCTTCTTCGTCCACACGGGAGCGATGCTCAACCTCACCGTTTTCGAGAATGCCAACGCCCTGATCCTCGCCGCCGTCCTAACTGCCGTCGCAGTCTTTGGAAAGGTGGCAGGAAGGGGGCTGGGAGCATGGATAACCGCCTGGGGACGCGGAAGGGCCTTCCTCTTCACGAAGAAGAATTTCTGGATGTCGCTTCAGATGGGAATCGGTTCGGTTCCAAGGACGGAGGTTGCGCTCGTTGACCTGATGGTCGCGATACACGGCGGCGCGATAAGCCCGGAGCACGCCCCGGAGTTCATAGCGGCTACGCTGATATTCATAACGGTCTCGGTGCTGATAACCCCGCCGCTCCTCAAGTGGGCGTTCAGGGAGGAGATAGAAACCACACGGGCGCAGAAGGCCAGCGCAAAGGTCGAGAGAATAGAGAGCACGAAGAAGAGGATAAAAGAACTGAAGGGCTCTGGGTGAGCCCGTTTCCTTTTCCACATCAGCCGAAGAAGGCCCCCATCATGTCCATCTGCTCCTCGCTCATGGATTTTATCTTGAACTCCGGCATCTTCGGAATCAGACCCTCGTAATCCTCTTTCGTTATCTCCTCCGCCCCTCCGTTCCTGACGCGATAGAAGGTGCCGTATTCGGGGTCGCGGTACGCAACGAGGAACTCCTCAACCTCGATATCGCCGAAGTCCACGAATATCACGTTTCCGCCGGTGTAGGGGCGCCTGCACTTGAAGGGGAAGCTTGAGGAGTTGAGCATCGCATCGCCGAGGGCCTGGTTGGCCTTCTCCCCGTTTATCTCGGTCCAGAACCTTCTTCCCTCGAAGTCGCCCTCAACGACTATGAGAAACCTCTTCCCGTCGAGCTCGACGACAGGGGCCCCTTTCTCCGCAAGTATTTTGAACAGTTCGCCGATTGTCTCGGCGTTTCTAAGGGAAGCAACGAATCCTTCAACTTTCATAGTTTCCACCAAAGGCAGTTACCGCAAGGCACTATAAAAGATTAAGCTTTTTATTGGGGACACCAAATCACCCCCTGATGGCAGCGAAACGGCAGTACCTCAGAAAGTGGGGGGTTGTCATAGCCTTTTCAATCCTGGCCGGCATAGTCGGGGGAATCGGTGCGATAGTGTTCAGGCTGGCAATAGGCCTGGTTCACGGGTTCTTCTTCGGATGGCTTCTCCCAAACGTTTCCTACGTGGTTGGTGGCGTTAACCTCGGCTACGTACTCCTCCCCACGCTCGGCGCGTTCATCGTCGCGTTCTTCGTGATCACATGCCCCGAAATCAAGGGGAACGGCATCCCCGAGGTCATAGAGGCGGTCATATTCAAGGGGGGCAACATCCCCGGAAAGTTCGCGGTTCTGAAGACGATAGCCACAGCGATAACCATAGGCTCCGGGGGAAGCGTTGGGCGCGAAGGCCCCATAGGCTTCATCGGCGCGGCTTTAACCTCCATCCTCGCGCGCTGGTTCAGCCTCTCAAAGGAGATGAAAAAGCTCCTAGTCACCTGCGGTCTGGCGGCAGGTATAGCCGGCACCTTCAACACCCCGCTCGCGGGGGCGATGTTCGCCCTGGAAGTCGTCTACATGGGTGCCTTCTCGATAAACCTCGTGCCCATATTCATAGCCGCCGTCACCGGGAACGCAATTACCCTTGCCGTCCTCAACAGGGCGGTGGAGATAGACATTCCGGGAGGCATCGGTCACACACTTCCAGAGCTCCCCCTGTTCTTTCTCCTGGGCCTGAGCCTCGGCCTCCTGGCGGCGTTCTACGCGCGGTTCCTCTACCGCGTGGTTGACGGGTTCTCGAAGGCCAACGTGCCTGAAATCATAAAACCCGCGATGGGCGGCTTTGGAGTCGGCGTTCTCGGGATGCTGTTTCCAGCGTACGGCATATTTGGAACCGGCTACGAAGGAATGAGGATGGCCTTCTACGGCGAGCTGGCGATAGGTCTGCTCATAATCCTTGGACTCGTCAAGATGCTCGCCACGGCCCTAACCCTCGGCTCGGGCCAGAGCGGCGGCGTCTTCGCACCGAGCCTCTACATAGGAACGATGTTCGGAGCTGCCTTTGGGGAGGTCGTGAGACTTCTCCTCCCGGGTCTCGTCTCGAACCCTGCTGTTTACGCCCTGGCCGGAATGGCGGCCTTCTTCAGCGGCATGACGCAGGCCCCGCTCACCCAGATACTCATGGTGACCGAACTGACGAGGAGCTACGCCGTTCTGCCGGCGGTGATGACCTCCGCGACCATGGGATTCCTGACGGCCAGGTTCTTCCTCGGGGGAGAGTCCATCTACACCCTCAAGCTCATCAGAAAGGGCTACCACGTGAAGACCGGAAAGCCCGTCATCCTTGAAACCATATCTGTCGGCGAGATAATGACGCGGGAGCCGGTTTACATCACGGAGGAGCAGACCCTCTTTGACGTGGAGCACCTGATAGGCGAAACCGGCCACGACTGCTTCCCTGTGGTCAACGAAAACATGGAGGTAGTGGGCATAATCGGCATAAAGGACATCCTGAAAAAACCCTCGGGCATCAAGAGAATGCCGGTGAAGCGGTTCATCCGCCGGCCCTACGGGGTAACTTACCCGACGGAGACGGCCGAGGATGCCTTTGAGAAGCTCATGGCCTACGACCAGAACCTTCTGCCCGTCCTGGAAAGCCCGGAGAACAGGAGGCTCATCGGGGTCGTGACCAAAAGGGACATATACCGCGCCTACTACCGCGGTCTGGAAGGAATGTACATAGACTGAGGTGGTCCCATGCAGGTTGATGCCGACCTTCACATTCACTCGCGCTACTCCAAAGCGGTCTCAAAAGCCATGACTATTCCCAATCTCGCCGAGAACGCCCGCTTTAAGGGCCTCGGCCTGGTTGGAACGGGGGACATACTCAATCCCATGTGGGAGGCCGAGCTCCTGAGGTACGCGGAAAAAGTGGAGGAAGGAACCTACGAGAGGAAAGGGGTCAGGTTCCTCCTGACGGCTGAGGTCGAGGACGACAGAAGGGTTCATCACGTGCTAATCTTCCCGAGCATAGAGACCGTGAGGGAAATGCGCGAGAGGCTAAGGCCGTACTCCCAGGACATAGACAGGGAGGGCAGGCCGCACCTGAGCCTTTCAGCTTCGGAAATAGCCGACCTGGCGAACGAGCTGGACGTTCTCATCGGGCCCGCCCACGCCTTCACCCCCTGGACGAGCCTCTACAAGGAGTACGACAGCCTCAGGGAAGCCTACCAGGGGGCAAAGGTCCAGTTCCTTGAGCTCGGCCTTTCGGCGGATTCGGAGATGGCCGACAGGATAAAGGCCCACCACCCCCTGACCTACCTCAGCAACAGCGACGCCCATTCCCCGATGCCCCACCGCCTCGGAAGGGAGTTCAACCGCTTCGAAGTGGAGGACGCGACCTTCGAGGAGATACGTAAGGCCATTCTGAAGCGTGGAGGGAGAAAAACCGTCCTCAACGCCGGCCTCGACCCGAGGCTGGGCAAGTACCACCTTACGGCATGCTCCCGCTGTTATGCAAAGTATTCGCCGGAGGAGGCACGGGCGTTCAAGTGGAAGTGCCCGAAGTGCGGCGGCAGGATAAAGAAGGGCGTTCACGACAGAATCCTCGAGCTGGCCGACACGGAGGAGAGACCGAAGGACAGGCCGCCCTACCTCCGCCTAGCTCCCCTCGCTGAGATAATCGCGATGGTTATAGGCAAGGGGGTGGAGACGAAAGCAGTGCGCGTAATCTGGGAGCGCTTTTTGAAGGAGTTCGGGAGCGAGATAAGGGTCCTCGTGGATGTCCCGCTGGAGGGTCTGGCGGAGGTCCACGAGGAGGTTGCAAAAGCCGTCTGGGTCTACAGGGAGGGCAAGCTCATAGTGATCCCCGGCGGCGGAGGAAAATACGGCGAGATAAGATTGCCAGAGGAGATAAGGACGGCGAGCATAGCGGAGCTGGAGAGCCTTGAGGTCGAAGTTCCAAAGGAGGAATACAGGCCGAAACAGACGAGCCTCATGAAGTTCCTCCGGGGAGCCCCTAAGTGAAGCACCTGCCCCTCGCGCCTGTTCTTTTTGTCGCCTTTCTGCAGGCTTCTTTCAGCTTTTCTGCATTCTCCTCGGGGACGCCGTCGTATGTGAAGTCCAACGTCCCCATCCCTATCCCGGCGGCGTACTTGATTTTGCCGTTCTCCCGCAGGATTGGTAGAACCCGACGTGGAGGTGTAGAAGCCGTGGGTTCCTTTGAACGGCGCCAGATAGAGCATCATCGTGTGGGGCATTTCCCTCCCCAGACAGGAAGATGGCGAAGGCTTTAAATCCCGTGACTCAACTGGGGGTGGGGATGGAGGTGGAGAGGGAGATAATCGAGCTCTTCAGAAGGCACCTCAAGCTCCAGGGAGACCTGCCACTGGGGGACGACGCGGGAGCGATCATGCTCGGTGACGAATGGTTGGTCGCCACCAACGACATGCTCGTGAGAAAAACGGACGTTCCGGATATAATGACACCCGAACAGGTGGGCTTCAAGGTCGTCACCATGAACGTGAGCGACGTCGCGGCTATGGGAGCGAGACCGGCGGGGTTTCTCTTCTCACTGGGCGTTCCGCGGGATATCGAGATGGATTACCTCGAAGGCGTTGCGGAAGGGATAGGAAAGGCCCTCGAGTTCTACGGGGTTCCCGTTCTCAGCGCCGATACGAACGAGGCGGACGATTTGATAATAGACGGAATCGCCCTTGGGAGAACGAAGAGACTTCTAACCCGGAGCGGGGCGAGGCCGGGTGACCTGGTTTGCATTACCGGCGACATCGGCAGGGCCCTGGCGGGGCTCCTCGCCTGGAAGCATGAACCTGACGTCCCAGCGGGCACAAGGCGGGCTCTTTATGAGAAGCTCCTCGAACCGAGGGCCAGGGTCCCCGAGGGAATTGAACTGAGCGAGCTTGCGAATGCGGCCATCGACGTAAGCGACGGCCCGAGCAAGGAGCTACACCTCCTGGCCCAGATGAGCGGGGTGAGGATAGAGGTCGAGGCCCAAAAACTGCCGATCAAGGATGAGGTTAGGGCAGTAGCCGAGGCCCTGGGGCTGGACCCGATTGAGATGGCCCTCGCGAGCGGGGAGGAGTTCGAGCTGATCTTCACCATCCCGGAAAACCTACTGGACGAATGTCCCGTGCGATGCACCGTCATCGGAAGGGTTCTCAAAGGAGCCGGGGTTTACATTACCATCGACGGAAAAAGACAGGAGATGCCCGTTCTCGGCTGGGAACACCTTAACCGGGAAGTAAAAGGGACGTATAGATAGATGTTCCGATAACGTTTTAAAATCCTGGGCCCACTTAAGGTAGGTCATGACTATGCTGGGGAGCCTTACCACGTCGGCACAGCAGTATTTTTCAGTGGTCGTTAGCGCGTCCCTCAAGTACCTAACCCTGGCCTTTCTCACGTACTACGTGAGCGTCGTTCTCTACGGCATCCGCTGGAAGCTCGTTCTGAGGGGCGTCGGCAGGGACGCTCCCCTGCATGAACTCGTCAAGGCAATACTCGCCTCGATTTTCATGAACAACGTTACCCCAATGAGCAGGAGCGGGGGAGAACTGCTCAGAATGGCGTGGGTTTCCAAAAAGGCCAACATCCCCACGGGAGTTTCCGCGGTTAGCATAGTCTACGAGCGCATACTGGAGACCATCCCCATATTCGCCCTGTTCCTCGTGGGCATGATGTACTTCTCATCAGGGGAACCCCTCCCCTTTGTGATCCTCGGCATAGCCGGTGTTGTGCTTGTGTGGGCCAAGTGGGACGCCTTCGTGAGGCTCTCGCTCCGCGTCTTCCGAACCCCCGTGACGGATGAGGAGATGCGAAAGATAACGGCACTCCGGAGCATGCACAGCCTCAACATGGCCGCAATCCTGCTCAGCTCCGTCGTCTGGCTCCTCGACGTCGTCAGGCTGAAGCTCATAGCCCTTGCATTCGGCCTCAACCTGGCGTGGAGCTTCATAGCGGTGATTTCAATCGCGAACCTCCTCTTCGGCCTCGTCGCCTTCACCCCGGGAGGTGTGGGCATAATCGAGGGCGGTCTGGTGGGGACACTCACCTACTTCGGAATCCCCATGGCGCTCGCGGTTTCGATAACCCTCCTGGAGCGCTTTGTCTCTTACATCGCCAGCAGTATAGTGGGACTAGCGGTTCTCCTGACGTCCGGAGGGGTTGAAATATGGAAAGCCTTAAAATCGCAATAGCAAGCGACTGGTTCTACCCGAAGATAGGGGGAATAGAATCACACATCGACGAACTCGCCCGCAACCTCGTTCTCATGGGGCACGAACCCTACGTCCTGACCCACGACTACAGGTACATGAAGCCGTACATTGACAGCTTTCCCTACCACGTAGTCAGGTTTCCCGCAACGCTCTACTTCCGCAAATACCACTCCAGCGTTGGATTTTCGCAGCTCTGGAGGATAAACGAGTTCTACAAGGAGGTCGGGTTTGACATAACCCACGTTCACAGCATATACTCCCCCCTGGCGGTCGCCGTGTCAAAGATATCGAGGGGAATCAGGAACGTCCCGGTGGTCGCAACCAACCACTCGTTCTACGGCAGACCTCCGCTGGACTTCCTAATCGGGCCATTCCTCAGACACCACCTCAAGAGGATAGACACCTTCGTGGCCGTCAGCACCCCCGTCGCCGAAGACACCAGAAACCTGCTGGGGAGCAGGCTCAACGGCCGTCCGGTCTTCGTGGTCCCCAATGGGATAGACGTGAAGAAATGGCGTCCGCCGGAGCCGGAGGAAAGGGAGAAAGCCAGAAGGGACATCGGGGTGAGGGATGAGATAGTCGTGCTTTACCTCGGGAGGATGACCGAGCGCAAGCAGGCCCACAGGATACCCGTGATGATGAGGGAGGCGCTAAAACGGAGCGGAATTCCGAAAAGCAAGGTGAAGCTCATAATGGTAGGAAACGGCCCTATGCGCCCCGTGCTGGAGAGAAACCTCCGGGAAACCGGCATCGGGGAGATAACCGAACTGTACGACTTCATGGAAAGGGGAAGGCTTCTCCCTCTGTACTGGGCGGCAGACCTGGTTCTCATGCCCGGCATCCTCGAGGCATTTCCCGTCGTGGGACTTGAGGCGATGGCCACGGGAAATCCCGTCATCGGCCGGAACGAGAGCGGGCTGGCGGACATGGTAGTTCAGGGCATCACGGGCCTGCTGGCCGTGAGTGAGGAGGGAATGGCGGACAACCTCGCCAGGGTTTTCGAGGAACCTGAACTACTTGTGGAGATGGGGGTGGCCGCCAGAGAGCGGGCAGGGAAGGAGTTCTCATGGGAGATCGTGCTCAAGAGACTCCTTCGGGTTTACAGGACGACGATTGAAATTGGCTCAGGGGTGGACAGGCTGTACCTTACCTACAAGCTGATGAGGAGGCTGGGATGATGTACGTTTCAATAACGTTTGACGTCGAACACGACTGTCCGCCGTACCTCACGACGACGAGGGGCATGGAGGACGGGCTTCCGAAGCTGCTGGATTTGATGGCCGAAAAAAAGGTGAGGGCAACGTTCTTCTTCACGGCGGAGATGGCCAGGCGCTTCCCTGAGCTTGTTAAACGGGTCATCGATGAAGGACACGAGCTGGGGAGCCACAACTACAACCACGAGCGGCTGGACAGACTCACCAGGGCCGAGGGTGAAAGGGCCATCGTGAAGTCCCTGAAGGTGCTGAGGGAGTTCGGGGAGGTCCTCTCGTTCCGCGCGCCCAATCTGCAGTTTCCGGATTATTATTACCGCGTACTGGAAAGGAACGGCATCCTGGTGGATTCGTCGAAGGCGACCTACAAGGGCTACCGCGAGGGGGTCAGGTTTTTCGGTGATGTTCTTGAAGTCCCGGCATCTACCACGAGCTCGGTCATAAGACTGCCCTGGAGGGCGCAGAAGCTCATCCATGCCCGCCTGAAGGAGCCCCGCGTTTACTTCGCCCACCCCTGGGAGTTCGTTCCCATGCAGAGGGAAAAAATCCGGTGGGACTGCAAGTTCAACACTGGAGACAAGGCCGTTGAACTGCTCGGAAGGTTAATCGACCACTACCGGGGCCAGGGTGCAAAGTTCCTCACGATGGGGGAGTACTACGAACTGTACCAAAAACTTAAACGGTAGTGAGCCAACTAGAATCCGGTGAGAGGTATGCGCGAGGCCACCTACTGGGAGCCGCTCGATGGCGGAAAGGTGAGGTGCAGGCTGTGCCCCCTCAACTGCATAATAAACGAGGGCCAGCGCGGCTCCTGCAGGATAAGGAAGAACATCGGGGGTAAGCTCTACACCCTCAACTACGGGAAGGTTTCCTCCATAGCGGCCGACCCGGTTGAGAAGAAGCCCCTCTTCCACTTCTGGCCCGGTTCGTGCGCCCTCTCGATAAGCACAGTCGGCTGCAACATGCACTGCAAGCACTGCCAGAACTGGGAGATAAGCCAGGCCGACGAGAACTTTCCGTACCTTCATGACGCGACCCCCGAGGGAATAGTGGCCCTGGCGAGAAAGTACGACTGTGAGAGCATAGCCTACACGTACAACGAGCCCGTGATATGGTATGAGTTCGTTCTCGATACGGCAAAGCTCGCTAAAAGGGAGGGAATTTACAACCTCCTCATAACCAACGGCTACATAAACGAGGAGCCCTTCAGGGAGCTGGCACCGCACATAGACGCCATGAACATCGACATCAAGGCCTTCAGCGACGAGTTCTACATGAAGATAGCCGGCGTTCCGGGCGGCGGGCCGAGCAGGAGAACCGCGGAGATAGCCAAAAAGGAGTTCGGAATCCACGTCGAGCTGACATATCTCATAATACCAACGCTCAACGACAAAGAGGAGGAGATCAGAACCTTCGCCAGATGGGTGGTCGAGAACCTCGGGGACGACACGCCGGTTCATTTCTCCCGCTTCTTCCCGCACTACAGGATGACCCACCTCCCTCCAACGCCGGTCGAAACGGTTGAAATGGCCCACCGCGTTGCCCGGGAGGAGGGGTTGAAATTCGTCTACATCGGTAACGTACCCGGGCACGATGGAGAGAACACCTACTGCCCCAAGTGCGGCAAACCTTTAATAGTCCGCTGGGGATTCGAAATCACCGGGTACAACCTGACCGACGATGGGAAGTGTAAGTACTGCGGCGAACCGATTCCCGTGGTGGGGGCATACCAAAAAAAGCGATATGACAGGACGTGGTGGTGAAATTGGAGACGATTGAGGTTATTTTCTACATCGAAGGCCTGGGAAGCGATAAGAAAGTTTTAGAAAGGGCTATGGAGGAAACCGCGGAACGGCTGAAGGCTGAAAAATCCATCAGGGTTCATGACGTGAGGGTGGAAGAGATAATCGAAGACCCCGACAACGACACGCTGCCGTACTCCGGAATGATAGAGGCAAGGATCTCAGGACCCCTCAATGCGGTGTTCAATACCGCGGTGCGCTACGCACCGGCCGCCGTGGAGGTTGTATCCCCTCCAAAGATTGAGGTGGACGCAAAGGGACTCATGGAACTACTCGGAGGGATTTCCTACGCCATGGGGCAGCTCATAGACAAATTTGGCCCACTGGCGGCCTATCCTTCCCTGGAAGAGTTTCCCGAGCCCCGGATAGGGTACAGCAGGGAGGAGATTGAAGAGTTCATTGTGGAGGACAGAAAAATCCTCTACCGCTTTGTCGTGGAGGTCTTTGGGGACGACGAGGAAACCGTCACCAGGAATTTTGCAAAGGCCCTCGCGTATGAGGGATGCACCATAAACAAACTCGTTCCTAAAGTCCAGAGCGAAGACGAGAACGGAAGGAAGTACATACTAATCGCGGCGGAGCTTCTGTCCACGTTTGAGAATCTGATCCAGCTGACCGCCAAATATTCCCCCGTGGCGATAGCGATACTGGAACCCGAGGTGGTGGACATAACCGCTCCGGAACTCCAGGGTGCACTGGCGGATGTGGCGGGTTTTGTCTACGAGCTCACGATGCGCCCCCTGAAAAAGCGCATCCTCGAAAAAAAGAACACCGAGTTCAAGCTAAACCCGTAAGGTATTATCGTCAAAAGGCGAAAGGCCTATAGTCATTTAATTAAGCTCCCTTTCATTTTTACGGCAATGAGCGAGCTTTTTTTAAGCATAGAAAGGGTCTGAAAGCGAAAAGTATATATACCCCTTAAGGGCAGAAAATCAGTGACAACACATGTTAGACCATTCCAGGGCGTAAGCCCAAAGTTAGGGAGGTGTTGTGAAATGAAAGTGAAGAAGATCGCGGCCCTTGCTGTTGGTGCCGCCATGGTTGGAGCAACTATCGGCCTCGCCAGCGCTCAGCCGACCGTCCCGGAAATACCGAAGGACTTCTTCGTTAAGGACGGACAGCCCAACGTTAAAATCGTCGTTGGAAGCCAGGGTGCTGCTCTTGACGTTTCAAGCGCCGCTGACATAGCTGTCGCTCTCGGTACCATGCTTTACACCACTGAGGACGTTAAGGTTAAGGACGCCAGCGTCGTCGTCAAGAAGGACACCGCCTACGATCCGGACGACATCCCGGTGTTCGACAACACTTACACCGGCGAGTACAGGGACGGCGACAACCTCCAGGACCAGGCCTACTGGTGGAACGGCAGCTTTGACGCCGACGGCAACCCGATATTCAGCGAGACCCTCGACAACTCCGCCTGGGCGAATGGAATATTTGACCAGGGATGGGACGTCCTCGTCCCGAGCGCCATCGAGTGGAAGGATGGCAACAACAACAACTACTGGCAGGACCCGAACGGAGAGTGGCACAGCGCCACTGACGTGATGCTCCACTACAACGTCCACATCGGCAAGGTTACCCTCAAGCAGCTCAACGACGACCCGACCGAGTACACCGACATCGACGACTTCAGCGACTTCACCCTCATAGTGGACAACGTCGTCGCCAACGTGACCTTCTCAATCAACGCATACGAGAAGACCCTCTGGGACCCGGTCCTTGGAGCCACCGGCACCACCTACACCGTCAGCGACCTCACGCCGAGCTACTACAGCCTCTACGAGAGCAACGTTATCTCCGGCGTTGAGGAAGGGGACACCATCGACCTCTTCGGCAAGACCGTCAAGGTCCTCGACATCGGAAGCGACTACATCGAGTACGGTAACGACTGGGGTGAGACCTACATCGACGCCGGCACCACCAAGACCTTCGGCGACTACAGCATCAAGGTTCTCGATATAGACGTTAACCAGGAGAAGGCCCTCCTCGAGGTCTCCGGCCCGGCCGGAAGCGAGAAGATTACCCTCAACACCGACGACAACCCCACCGAGACCCTCTTCAACGGAGGCATAAGGGTCACCCTCAAGGACACCTTCATCGGTATCGGCGGAACCACCAGCGTCAAGGTCGAGGTCCAGACGGACATCAGCTACATCGAGGACGGCGACGAGTTCATACCGGGATGGATCGCCCACCTCGGCATCAGCGGAGGCAAGCTCAACTGGTTCGCCCTTGAGAACAAGGAGGAGCTCGAGGGCAAGGAGGTCAAGCTCTTCGACACCTACGTCATGGACTACCAGGCCGACATCATGAAGAAGAAGAACCCCTCCGATGACAAGACCTACGCCGCCATGGAAGCCTGGGTTGTCATCGACCCGCTCAAGCCGAAGTACACCACCGAGACCCTCAGCGCCGGTGACACGCTCGAGGGATGGACCATCGACGAGATAACCGCCACCGCTGACCCGGCCCAGGCCGCCGTCGTCAGCAAGATAACCACCCCGATAACCGTCCTCGACACCGAGGTCATGGAGCAGGGCCTTGACAAGGTCGACAGCAACCTCATCCTCATCGGCGGTCCGGTCGTCAACAGCGTCACCGCTGCTCTCGCCGAGAAGCTCGAGGTCCCGAGCGACTACGACGGCTGGAAGGAGGAGTACGGCACCGGTGCCGACAGCGGCGTTGTCAAGTACATCGCCGAGTGCGGCGACATCAACGGCTACGGCGTCGTCCTTGTCGCTGGTACCGACAGGGAGGGCACCGCTGCCGCCGCCAAGGCCCTTATGGAGTACCTCGCTGGCCTCAGCTGAAGGCCTTTTCTTCTTCCTTTACTTCCCAACACTTCTAGGAGGTTTCCAGGGTGTCAAGGAAGTTCTTGGTCGCGCTTGTTCTGGCAGTCCTGATTCTCTCGCCCATCGGCTACCTGCTGTACGGATACTCCAAATATGATGTCTCAGTAAACCCTGACAAACCCGCTCCGGAGCACACATACATAGTACTCAGGTTCCCGAGCGGCCAGTACGCTGTTTTCACGCTTCCCCAGTACGTCAATCTAACAATGCGCGGATTCAGAATACCCGAGGGAACAAAGGGCTACGCCATCAACGTTACGGGGTATATAACGGGCATACCCGAAGTCGATGTAAACATGACGATGAACGCGCCCTACCAGCGCTTCACAATCGTGCTTGGAGACCCCAGCGTCAAGGTCTGTTCCTCCAATCCTGAGGAGTTTACGGGAAGCTGCTCGGACCGCACCGCGGCAGTGGCTGAGATGAGTGCCTTCACTGCCACACTGTTTAAACGGTACTACTACGTTGAGGCCCTGAAGAACGGGATGGACGAGGCCAGCGCGAGACAGTACGCATACGAAGAGACCATGAAGCGCCACGACACCAGGTACCTCTCCTTCATGACAAAGACCTCCCTCGGGCTGGGGAGGATAGGCAACAAAGACCACCTGGCAGTTGTGCTGCTGGGTCCGGCGGAAGGGGCCGAGGTGAACAGGGTCATCGTTCCCAGACCCGGGCTGATAGTCCTCGAGGGCAAATCCGACGGCGCACTCCGTGCGGAAGTGGTGTTAATCGAAAAAATCATGCAGTTTAAGTGGCCCACCGAGAACCAGACCACTACTTCAGGGTGATTACATCCCCAAGGGTTTTCCTTTTCTCTTCCCCCACCACCCGGAAGAATTCATCCCTGCTCCCGAAAGGCCTCTCCGCCAGTACTCTCACCACGGTTTTCTTCCCAATCCCCGGCAGGTACTGAAGAACCCTGGGGCTCTCACGGTTGACGTTTATCGGGACGGGAACTCCTGTGATGCTCCGGTACCCATGTCCAACTATCAGGACGTCGTAGAACCTGTTCAGGGGCACCTCCTTGGGCATGCCCACGATCAGGGGATAACTTCCTATCTGCCTGCCGTAGGTCAGGCCGTTCTCAAGGACCTCCGCGCGGACATCGCGGAGGATGGTTCCCACGGGAACAACGCGCCTGAGCATCGGGAGGTCTATCTCGTGCCTTATCTTGTATTTGTAGTGCTGGATGAGCTTCTTGTGCTTTTCGGTCTTGACCCTATCCCTCATGTGCCACAGGGGAGTTCCCGGAAAGACAACCACCTGTCTGATGTTTATCCTGCGGACCATCAGCCCATCGTCCAGGAGTCTCCTGAAAAACTGGAAAGTCAGCTCATAGCTCTTCTTTGTCTCCCCTGGAAGACCAAAAATCACGTTTATCCCGGGCAGGAGCCACGGCATGCCGTTGGGGCCCCGCTTTGCCCCCACTTCGTTGAGTATCCTCACCGCCTCGTAGGTCTCCTCGGCGGTGGCGTTCAGGTTGTTGAGCTTCGCCACCTTCGGGTCGGCACTCTCGAGGCCGAAGGCAACGACGTTTCCGGGGGTTCCGTACTCTATTAAGATCCTGGCTATTCTGACGCTCTCCTCGGGGTAGTTGGCTATGACCGCAGGGTTGGCGTTGTCCACGTGGAGGGTCTTAAGCTCAGGTGCAACAGAGCGAATACCCCGGAAAAGCTTCTCCAGAGCCTCGGGATTGGGTACCGGGACTCTTCCGTCAGGTCTGGCCATGTACGAGAAGATGCAGCTCTGTCTGCCGACCCGGAAGTGCCTCACCCCCAGGGTGTAAAGGACCTCGACCTCCGCAACGACGTCTTCAATGGGCCTGTCCTCAACGTTCCTGTAGCGCACGGGCTCGGTGCAGAAGGAGCAGCCGCCTATGCCCATCGCCTTGGGGCAGCCACGCTGGGTTTCTATCTCAGCTATCACGAAGTCGGGATAGTCTGGAAACTGCCGAACCACCTCCGCTCCGAGCAGTGCGTAGTCCCTCAGCTCCCCGTAGGTCCTGAAGCGGAGGGGGTCGGCATCGGACGGATTAACGAGGTAGTCGTGCAGAAACGCCTCGAGGTCGCCGTAGACGATGTGGTCGAAGACAGACCGGGCAAGGAGAAGCTCGCGGGAGGTTATCCTCGTCCCGCCCGCGTGGGCGGAGCCCATGAACGCCGGGCCGCCGAGGATTTTAACTCCCCGAAACGGCCGGAGGAACCTCGCCACCTCCTCAACCTGGGACGGGACTGCTGAGAGGTACTTGCCGGGGGTGTGCAGGCCACCTATGTACACGAGAACGTCCGCCCTCTCGAGTATCTCACGGGTTCGGGGGAAGTTCGGAGTCTTGTTCTTAGTGGCCACCCCCCTCTCACCCTCAAGGGCGGCCCTCAGGTCATCTATAGTTAGATAGAAAATTCTCGCGTCTCTTCGGGCCTTTTTTACGGCGCCATACGCATAGCGCGGGTATATCCCCAGATACGGGGGGACACCAAGTCCCGCGGGCTCGTCGGTGTAGCCGTCGATGATGGCAACTATCATGGTCTGGAGTTCGCGGGCCCTTTTAAAAATCAATCGCCGGCGAAAAGTATAAACACTCAAAACTCGTAACGTACCGGGGAGGGATATGGCAAAGCTTTCCCGCAGGACGGAAGAGGAGAAGGCCAGGTTTAGGGAGATACTAACGGCAATCTCAAACCTGAACCACAGGGAACTGCTGGCGTACTGGATGAACCAGGAAGCGAAGAAAGCAGAAATGTACCACAAGCTTTACCAGCTCAGCCGCGACGTAAACTGGGATGAGCGGGTCTCCAAGCTGTTTTTCCAGCTTTATAAGGAGAGTCTCGGGCACGCAGAAGCACTTCTTAAGATGTTCCACGAAATGTTTCCCGGGGAGAAGCCCCCAGAGGTCAACGTTGCCCCTCTGGAAGTAGAGCTGTCGGAGGAGCGCCTGAAGGATCTGGTCTACCACGGTAACCTCCGGGAGATCCTTGAATACCTGATGGGAACGGAGAAGCTGGCCCACGACGTGTACCGGCACCTGGCGGAGAGAACGGAGGATGAAAACTCAAAAGCAACCCTCATGTGGCTCGCGAACATAGAGAACGGTCACTACCAGAAACTCAGAAACCTGCACATAACACTGTTCGGAACCGAACCGGGGGAGTAATCAGCCCAGGACGCCCTCCGCAGAGAGAAACTCCTCTATATCCCTGACCTCCAAGGGAGTCAGCTGAAAGACCCTCTTCCCGGCGTGGGGCACTGCCTCAAGGAGGCCGCGAACCCGTTTGAACTCTTCCTTGCTCAGCCCCAGCATGTGGTGCGACTTTTTGAGGGCCGCCAGGACGGTGCTTCTCCTGTGCTGAAAGAGGGCCCTAACCAGATCCTCGTTCAGTTCAATGCGCTCGTCCCTTGGTCTGGGCTCAAGAACGATGACCGCGGAGTCAACCTTGGGTCTCGGCCAGAAGGCCCCCCTGCCGATGCGCTCCACCAGCTCGGCGTAGGCCTTCGCCCGAACCATCAGTGACAGGCGGGAGTAGTTTTTATCCCCTGGCTCCGCCACCATCCTCCGGGCAAACTCCAGCTGGTATATTAAAACGGCACGATCAAACTCATGCCTCAAAAAGCGGAAGGTTATGGGGGACGAAATTTGATACGGGAGATTGGAGACTATCTTATTGAACCTCGGGAAATCAACCTTCAGGGCGTCGCCCTCGATTATTTCAACGTTGGGCCAGTCGTATTCGGCCCTCAAAATCTCCACAAGGCGACGGTCTTTTTCAATGGCGTACACCTTCCCGGCGCGTCTGCTCAACGCATCCGTCAGAACCCCGAGGCCGGGCCCGACTTCGAGAACGGAGTCTTTCTCACCCAGCTCTGCCCGCTCAACGTTGCGCTCGATTATATCCGGCACTACCAGAAAGTTCTGTCCCAGGTCAGAATTTGCCTTAAGGTGGTATTTTGAAATTAGAGAAAAGAGGCGCTCCCTCATACCCTGAATATCCTCCTTGAGCCAACGAAAAGGCGGTAGCGGTCCTTGCCCTCAATCTCGTCAACGACACGCTTCGCCAGCATCTTTGCCGGCTCTGGAAGCCCCTTAACGCGGTGGCGCAGATCCTCAAAGTCCTTGAACGGCTCCTTCTTGCGCTCGTCGAGTATTTCCCACATGTGCTTCTTGCCGATGCCGGGCAGGAGTTCCAGGCTGTGGAGCCTGTTGGTTATAGGGGGAGCCATGTTAAAGAACTTCACGAAGTGCTCCTCGTTGTTTTTGATTATCTCCTCAACCACGTACGGAAGCTCGGCCTTGGCAGTGGCGGTGAGGTCATCGAAGTGAATCTTCTTGTTGATCATGAGTATCTTGTCCCTCTGCCCCTTGCCTATGAAGACCCTCTCGTAGAGCATGAGGTCCTCCTTTGGGGCAACCTCGAGCAGTGTGAAAGCCTTTTCACCTATAACCTGAGCAACGGGCTTGCCGGTTCTTCTTCCAGTCTTTAAATCGGTGTAGCCCTCGGGCAGATAGTCCAGCACGTAGGCGTACTCCTCATACTCAACATTCCGCCTCTTCTTGTCGAGGCTTTCCCTGTAAGAATGTCTCCGGTACCTATCCATTGTCTCTCCCCCAGAAATTATACCCGTCCGGAGTTTTTATACTTTGTCTAAGAGAAAAGGAAAGGAGGGTCACTCCTCGGGACGGTAGTCGTCAAGGAGCCTTATTATTTCCTCGGCCTCCTCCCTGGTGGGCATGTAGTCCTCCTTGGCAAAGAGAACGCGGATGTCGAAGTAGTCCTCGGGCATGAAGTCCACGAGCTTCACGGCTATCCTCTCGTCTATCCACTCAAAGAGGCCGAGGAGCTTCTCCTTCAGCTCGGCGACCTGCTCGGGCTTGAGCTTGGCAAAGCGCTCGGCGTGCTCGAGGCTAACCCTGGCCTCGTAAAACATGGGCTCCTCCGGGTTCTCCACCATGCCCTCAGCCTTGCGCCTCTCGAGGAGCTCCCTGGTCTCGGATATCGTGAGGTAGCGCTCCTCGAGCTTCTTCCTCCCGATCATGCTCATCCCTTCTGAGCCCTGAGGTGAACCGGGTGGATGAAGAAGGTCTTGACCTTGCCACCATCCCTGACCTGGACGACGTAGGCATCGCCGCGTTTACCGACGACGGTTCCCGTCCTTCCGTGGAACCTCGGGTCCGGCATGCCCCTGTGGTAGCTCGGCTCTATGACGATGTGAACCCTCTGTCCAGCCTCAAACTCCTGGAGGAACCTGGTGAGGGGCGGGAGACCTCTCCTCCTCGGCTTCTTGCTGAGCTTGCCGCGGGTCTTCCTTCTGAAGCTGTGTGCTTTCTTAACCATTCCAATCACCTCGCAGGGTTTTACTCATCGCGCAACAGACGCAAAGGCATTTTTCAGAGTTTCACGCCTCTTCGGCGTATGGACTAAGCCGGTTATGGCTCCGCTATCCAATCGGCGGGAACCGTTTATAAAGTTTTCAGTCATCGAGAATGTTTATGACGTCAAGCCTCTCGCACCAGGCAGGTTTTCCGAGCAGGTCGCTCACCGAGGGCTTCGTGCGCCCTTTATCGCCGGATATGAGCTCCTTAATGTACAGACCTCCGTCAGTGACGAGACGGAGCTCGAAGTGCTTCCCATCGAGCCACCTTGCTTCCGCCTCGTGAACCCTCCGGACGCGAACTTTATCGGCCCTCGCCTTCCTCACGCGCCAGGGGGTTCTCTGGTGAATTTCAAGTCCTTTGAGTTTTCCGGCAACATCCTCGGCCTCCTCGGGGGTTACCCCCTCCTCAACCAGAACCAGCGCGAGGTATTCTTTGCGGTGATTCCGTGTGAGGACCTCTTCGGCCTCTTTCGGTGAAACGAAGCGCAGGTTCAGAACCTCGACCTTTCCGCTTGCGTTTATCTCCCCCTTTACTGCATCGAGGTCGAGCTTCCGTTTTTTCGGCCGCTTTACCTCAACGATAAATGGCCTGCCGTTTCCAAGCATGCGGACGTCAACGTCCTCCCTTCCTGCCCCCTTGAAGACGCACTTCCCCCCGCTCGCCCTGGAGACCGCCCTGCAGATGATCGAGGCAACGCTCTCATCAAAGTCCTGGAGCGGTGTCTGAGGAATGCCCCGCACGAGCTTTCTGTAGCGGCCGTAGACGTAAATTGGGTTTATCTGGAGCTCGATTCTACCGGAATACGGCTCGACGATGAAAACCACGTCGGGGTTCTTGGCGGTGTCCTTTCCCGTCGCCCTCCCAAAGGCCTTACCGAGCTCACGGTTGAACTCCCTGTTGATAGGCTCAGCAGTCTCGATTCCAAATTCCTCCCAGAGGGCCTTCTCGTTCTCCCGAACCTCCCCGGGGAAGCGGGAGCCGACGAGGAAAGTCTCAAACTCGACGCCAGCCGCGGCCTCCTCCATCCTTCCTGCGAGTTCGGGAATCCTTTCGAAAACGTTACCGCACAGCTCACACGTTTCGGGTGCTTCAACCGGGGGCAGGCCCTCGATGGAGCGTTCCATGTTGAGGACGAACCTTACCGCCTTCCCGCGCTCCTCGTTGGTGCCCTTCCCAAGCCCCGCGAACAGTCTGCCCAGACAGTGGTCGCAGAGTTTGTGAGATTCAAGAACCTTCGCAGCCTTTTCGGTTATCATGCTCTCACCCTAAGATTTATATCCCACGGCTCAAAGCTTCTCGCGATGATGACTCGCAGGCAGAGAATAATAAAGCTTTTGGAGGAGAGGGACTACTCACCGAGCGAGCTGGCACTGGCCCTTGAGCTCCGCGGCAGGGGTGCAAAGAAAACCGTGCTGGAGGACCTGAAGGCCATCCAGAAGACCCTCAAGCGCGAGGGGAAGGTGCTCCTCATAAAGCCCGCGGAGTGCAGGAAGTGCGGCTTCGTCTTCCGGCCGGAGATAAACGTCCCCTCCCGCTGCCCGAAGTGCCGGTCGGAGTGGATAGAGGAACCCCGGTTTAAGATTGAGGCCAGATAGTTGTCATTTCGACGAAGCTTGCCGATAATTGTGGCTGGTTTTTGTCACTTGTCCAGCCCGAAGGTTTATATTGGGTTTGTATCAGCTTAGGGCGGAGGGAGAGTTATGCGGAAAGTTGAGAGGTTTATGAAGGAGAAAGGCCTCGAAGTCGGAGATCACGTCCGGATAATCGAAAAGGAGAATGGAAACACGAGCGTCTATGAGGGCGTTGTCATGAACCCCTACGAGCTGTCCAGCGGCGAAACCCTCACGCTGAAGCTCGACAACGGGTACAACGTCGGAATTCTAGTGGATCAAATCCTGGAGGTCGAGGTGATCGAGAAGGCCGCCCCCGGGGAGGAGCTGAAGTTCGAGGAGGTCTTCCCCAAGAAGCCGGGCCTTCCAAGCGTCGCGATAATCGGAACCGGCGGAACCATAGCGAGCAGGATTGACTACAAGACGGGCGCTGTTCACGCGGCCTTCACCGCAGAGGAGCTCGCCAAAGCCGTCCCCGAGATATTCGACATAGCGAACATAACGCCGAAGCTGCTCTTCAACATAATGAGTGAGGACATGCGCCCGGAGTACTGGGTTAAGATAGCCCACGAGGTAGCCGGAATGCTGAACAACGGCGAGGATGGAGTTGTCATCGCCCACGGAACGGACACGATGGCCTACACCGCCTCGGCGCTCAGCTTCATGCTCCGCGATCTCGGAAAGCCGGTCATCCTCGTAGGTTCCCAGAGGAGCTCCGACAGGCCGAGCAGCGACGCGGCGATGAACCTCATCTGCTCCGTCCGGATGGCGACTGCCGACTTCGGTGAGGTCGCCATCGTCATGCACGGCGAGACGGGCGACACCTACTGCCTCGCCCACCGAGGAACCAAGGCCAGGAAGATGCACACGAGCAGGAGGGACGCCTTCAGGAGCATAAACGACGTCCCAATCGCCAGGATATGGGGCGACGGAAAGGTCGAATTCATGAGGAACGACTACCGCAGGAGAACCGAGAGCGAGGTATGGGTGGACGACGAGATGGAGGAGAAGGTGGCCATCCTCAAGGCCTTCCCGGGAATCCAGCCGGAGATAATAGATTTCTTCGTCGACAGGGGATACAGGGGGCTGGTCATCGAAGGAACGGGTCTCGGCCACGTGCCCACCTACGTCATCGATTCGATAAAGCGCGCTACAGAGGAAGGCGTCGCCGTCTGCATGACGAGCCAGTGCCTCTACGGCAGGGTGAACCTCAACGTGTACTCCACCGGAAGGAGGCTCCTGAAGGCCGGCGTGATTCCGTGCGAGGACATGCTCCCAGAGACGGCCTACGTCAAGCTCATGTGGGTTCTCGGCCACACCGATGACCCGAAGGAAGTGCGCGAGATGATGCTCACGAACTACGCCGGAGAGATAACGCCGTACACGAGGTTTGACACGTTCCTGAGGTGATGATGATGGTTGAGAAGTTCAACTACGAGGAGCTTGGCCTCAAGGTGGGCCTTGAGATCCACAGGCAGCTCGACACGAAGAGACTGTTCTCCCCGGTCCCCAGCGAGATGAGCGACGAGGTGGACTTCACGTTCCAGCGCAGGCTCAGGCCAACGATAAGCGAGCTGGGTGAAATCGACCCGGCCGCCCTTGAGGAGTTCAAGAAGGGAAAAACCTACATCTACGAGGGCAACTACAGGCTGGCGGACCTCGTTTACATGGATGAGGAGCCTCCCCACATGCCGGACGAGGAGGCGCTCAGAGTTTCCCTCCAGATAAGCTACCTCCTCAACGCAACCCCCGTTGACGAGGTCCACTTCATGCGCAAGATAGTCATAGACGGCTCCAACGTCTCCGGCTTCCAGAGAACCGCCATAATCGCCATGAACGGAAAGGTGGACACCCCCTGGGGAAGCGTCGGGATTCCCACCATATGCCTTGAGGAGGACGCGTGCCGTATCGTCGAGAGGGGAGAGAAGGAGGTCATCTACCGCCTCGACCGCCTCGGCATTCCGCTCGTTGAAATAAGCACCACCCCAGATATACACCACCCGGAGCAGGCAAAGGTCGTCGCCAAGTACATCGGCGACGCGCTCAGGGCCACCCGGAAGGTCAAGCGCGGTCTCGGAACCATCAGGCAGGACCTGAACGTCTCCATCAGGGGCGGGGCAAGGGTCGAGATCAAGGGTGTCCAGGAGCTGGACATGATTCCGGTCATCATCGAGCGCGAGATAGAGAGACAGGTGAACCTGCTCAAAATACGCGAGGAGCTGAGGAAGCGCGGTGTCAGGCCCGAGGACATAACGGAGGAGTTCCACGACGTCACCGAGATATTCCAAAACACCGGCTCGAAGATAATCGCCCGCACCGTAAAGAAGGGTGGAAAGGTTCTCGCCGTTAAACTCCCCAAGTTCCGCGGCCTGATCGGGAAGGAGATACAGCCCGGCAGGCGCCTGGGCACCGAGATGGCGGACAGGGCCAAGAAGTACGTGAAGGGAATCTTCCACATCGATGAATTACCGAACTATGGAATTACAGAATTAGAGGTTAATGCGGTTATTGAAAAACTTGGTCTCGGCGAGGAGGATGCGTTCGTTCTCGTCGCGGCCGGGGAGGAGACCGCAAAGAACGCCCTTCGCGAGGTCGTCCAGAGGGCCAGGGAAGCCATCGAGGGTGTTCCGGAGGAGACAAGAAGGGCTCTACCCGACGGCAACACCCAGTACATGCGCCCGCTCCCGGGGAAGGCGAGAATGTATCCGGAAACCGACATACCGCCGATACTGATAACGGACGAGATGAAGGAGGAAATCCTCGCAAACCTGCCGGAGCTTCCGCAGGAACGCGTCGAGCGCTACGTCAGGGAGTACAGGATAGACAGAAGCCTGGCCGAAACGCTGGTGAACGACGAGCGCGACGAACTCTTCGAGGAACTCGTGAAGAAGGGCGTCAAGCCTTCGCTGGCGGCTTCGATCCTCGTGGTGGTGCTCAAGGGACTCAAAAAGGAGGCACCCATCGAGAATATCACCGACGAGCACATCAGAGAAGCCTTTGACCTGTACCTCGGTGGAAAGATAGCCAAGGAGGCCTTCGAGGAGATATTCAAGGAGCTGGCGAGGAACCCCGGGAAGAGCGCCGCCCGGGTGGCGGAGGAGAAGGGCCTCACCCTCCTCAGCGAGGAAGAGGTCGAGAGGATAATAGACGAGGTCGTTCAGGCGAACATCGAGGTCATCAGGGCCAAGGGAATGGGTGCGATGGGAATGGTCATGGGCAGGGCCATGGCGAGGCTCCGTGGAAGGGCGGACGGAAAGCTCGTCAGCTCGCTCGTGAGGAAGAAGATAGGGGAGCTGAGCTGAGGCTGTTCTTTTGATGATTTCTTTTGTTATTTTTGCCGGTTTTTTCGACTCTTTCATGCCGTAATGGACGAGGCTTTCAAAAGGAAAATGCAACCGGTTCGAGAATCGTCCACCAGAATCTGGAATTGCTCTCACGGACCATCAGTTAAAAACACGCTGGGTGTGCACCCCCAGCTTCGGGTGTGAATGTGGTGCCGGGGCGGGGCTTTGAACCCCGGACCTCTCGGTTTCTCAGGCTCCCCCGAAGGAGAGCGGCCCTATGAGCCGAGCGCTCTGACCAGGCTAAGCTACCCCGGCACAACCCGAGCGCTCGACCTATACCTCCAGGGAGGCATTTTTAAATCTTTCGGCGATGGTCCTAATAATACCCGTACCCATACATCCTCGCCATCAGGTGCCTCCTAATCCGTTTGCCGTAGTAGTAGCCCACTGCCATTCCGACGACGAGACCTCCGAGGTGGGCGTAGACGTTGACGCTCGGCAGGAGGCTGTTTATCAGGAAGAGCACGAAGGCGTTTATTAACGCCCCCTGCATGTTGCCCCCGACGACACCCATGATGACTATCAGCGTTCCGACTATGCCGAAGAGGGCCCCGCTCGCCCCCGCACTGACCGAGTTGGGGGGCAACAGGAGAAGCGTCAGCAGGTTCCCGGCAAGGCCCGAGACGAGGTAAACCATGACGAGCCGCCTGGGTCCGAGTATGCCCTCGAGCTGCCTGCCCATCATCAGGAGGAAGTACATGTTGAAGCCTATGTGGAGTATGCCAACGTGCACGAACATCGCGGTGATGAGCTGCCACCACCAGCCGTAGTTGAGGACGGCGTAGTTCCACTGGCCGAGGAGTTGCAGAACGCGGATGTTTATGCTGAGCGGGTTTCCGCCGAGGATAGACTCGACCACGTAAACAGCCACGTTTATCAGGAATAGCGTGAACGTCGCCTTTCCGTAGCGGTAGAAATACCTTTCAACGCCCATTTTCCAGCTCCTCCATTATCATATCGAGCAGGTAGCGGTCGTTCACGGCTATTATGTTCGTCTGCTCGGTCGCGCTCAGGTGTATCTCCAGCTCCCTTCCCGTCCCGTCGGTTACGATGGCCCCCGCCTCCTTCGCTATCAGCACACCGGCGGCTATATCCGTCGGGCGGACGTAGTTCCGGATATCCATAACGCCATCGAGGGCCCCCTTTGCCAGGTAGGTAAGCTCAACGGCTATCGCCCCGAGGACGCGAACGCGTTTGACCCTCTTTATCACTCCGGTACACCTTCCGCGCGTGTAGAAGCTCAGAGCCTCTTTCCCACGCTCCGGCTTCCTGACCGTTATCCTCCTGCCGTTCATGAACGCACCCCTTCCCGGCACCGCTTCGTAGAAATGCTTCGGCACGAATTCGTAGATGGCCCCGTAAACGGGTTCCTTCCCCCTGAAGACCGCAAAGCTGAAGGCGAATATCGGTATTCCGGCGGCGAAGTTGTAGGAACCGTCTATGGGATCAACCACGACCGTATAGTCGCTCCCGTTGTCTATGAAGCCTATCTCCTCGCTCACCAGGTTGACGCCCAGGGGCTCGAGACGACCGATGACCACGTCCTCCGCGACCTTGTCAACGTATTTCGTCACGTCCCCGCTCACGTTCGTCCCCACGGTCTTCCCCGCCTCGGGGGTCCCGAAGAGGGGCATCACAACCTTCTCAACCTCTCGGGCCATCTCAAGGGCCACTTCGTTCCACGCTATCTCCATCTCAACCACCCATCAGCATTATCAGCAGGTTCCTCGTTCCCGGCCCGAAGCCGAGGATGAACACCGTCAGCTTCACGAAGTTTATCAGATCGGGATCCTCATCGGCCATCCACCTGTCGAGTATCCAGACCACTGGAAGGAGGATGAAGAACTTTTCGAGGTACATGATCGCCGCCGTTCCGAAGGTGTCTATGAGCCACCTCGCGAGAACGTGCTGCTCCCAGTAGCCAAAGAACTGAATTCCAACGAACGTGGTGGTCGCGTCGTAGAAGTGGGTGTAGAAAAGGACGCTGTTGTCGGCGATAACGGGGACCTTCTTCGCGAGCAGCCATACCGCCCCCTCCGCTATAACCAGGGCGGGAATGAAGTACTTGAAAACCTCCCAGTTGAAGCTGACCTTGTCGAGGTTTATGACGAGCAGGAAGAGCAGTCCCCCAACCAGCACCCAGCCGAAGTCATGGTAGAGCGGGTAGAGCCTCTCGCCGGGGCAGTGCCTCCAGACGACGTAAAGGGAGGCTATCGCAAAGGCCGCTATGACGAAGTAGCCGCCGGGGCTCACGGTGAGGTACGTTCTGGGGAGGACTCCGACGTCCGTCATGCTCCTCATCAGCGGGCCGAGTACTATGTACGGGACGAGGGCCTTGAAGAAGCGGCCATCAACCCTGATTTCCATTCGCTTGAGCATCTTGTACAGCAGCAGGACCGCTATGCCCAGGATTATAGCGTAGACAACCGTATTCACGGGGTTGTAACCCTGGTTCTCCTGTATGGGCCTGATGAAGTACTCGTAAAAGAACTCGTAGAGCCCCATTTGACCACCATAGACGGTTGTTCCGATAGCCTTAAAGCTTTTCCCACCTTAGGGTTAGGGGTGGTGAGAAAAGTGCACCTGATGCAGCTCCCGCGAGAGGTTTTGCTCGGCGAGAATCTCAAGGGAGAGGTCGTGAACGTCGCGAAGAGGATCGGCCTGGGAAGAAAAGCGCTCGTGCTCTATGGAAAGCGCACGAAGAAGATAGCCGGAGGGGAAGTCGAGGAGAACCTCTCGGCGGAGTACGAGGTAGATGGCCTCACCGTTAAGGGTGCGACGATGGAGGAGGTGAACCGGACCCTCGATGAAATCAGGGGCGGTGAATTTGACTGGCTCATAGCGGTCGGCGGCGGAAGTATAATCGACGTCGCCAAGCTCGCCTCTTTCAAAGCGGGAGTTCCCTTCATCAGCTTTCCAACCACCGCCTCGCACGACGGCATAGCGAGCGCCAACGCTTCGATAAAGGACATCGGAGCAAAGACTTCGGTCAAAGCGGTGCCTCCCATAGCCGTCGTGGCGGACGTCGAGGTCATAAAAACCGCCCCCTACCGCTACCTCGCGGCGGGCGTGGGCGACATGATAAGCAACCTGACGGCGGTGAAGGACTGGCAGCTGGCCCACCGCATTAAGGGCGAGTACTACAGCGAGTACGCGGCCTCGCTGAGCCTGATGAGCGCCAAGATGGTGATAAAGAACGCGGACATAATAAGGCTGGGCAACGAGGAGAGCGTGAGGAAGGTGGTGAAGGGCCTCATCTCGTGCGGCGTGGCCATGAGCATAGCGGGCTCTTCGAGACCTGCCAGCGGGGCGGAGCATCTCTTCAGCCACGCACTTGACGCAATAGCGCCAAAGCCAGCCCTCCACGGCGAGCAGGTGGGCGTTGGGACGATAATAATGGCCTACCTCCACGGCATGAAGTGGGAACGTGTTAGGGAAACCTTAAAGAGGGTGGGGGCGCCAACTAACGCATACGAGCTTGGGATCGACCCGGAGTACATAATCGAGGCCCTCACGATTGCCCACACGATACGGCCCGAGAGGTACACGATCCTCGGAAAGGACGGCCTCACGCGGGAGGCAGCGGAGAGGGCCGCTAAAATCACCGGAGTCATCTGAAGATCACCGCTTCACAAAACGGAGGTGTTTGGAATGGCAATAATCACGTTAGTTGGGGAAAAGCTGGCAAGACCAGGGGTTGAATTCATATATTACGGCCCGGCAGAACCGTGCAAGACGTGCAAGCTCGCAGGAGTCTGCGTCGGAAACCTCGAACCCGGCAGGAGATACAAAATCCTCCGCGTGAGGAGCATGCCCTCACACTCCTGCCCGCTTCACGAGGGCAAGGTTCGCGTCGTCGAAGTCGTCGAGCCCAGCATCGAAGTAGCGATAGAGCCGAGGCTGGCCATAGCGGGCTCCGTGATAAAGCTCCACTTCTCAGAATGCAGCGACCCGGAAAAACGCAGTCTCTTCCAGCCGGAAGGTCTCTTCGAGGGCGACCACGTAAAGATAATAGAAATCCTCGGCGACGTCGAGTGCAACGGCAAGACCTACAAGCACGTCAAGGTCATGCGCAAGAAGGATTAACCCCTTCTTTCCACTTTTGTGAACGCAATCAGCTCTTCTCCCCCCGCCATGATCCTGTAGGCCCGCATCTCCCCATCAAGGAAATCCCTGATGGCCATCAGGGATTTCTCGCGCCTAATCAGCAGCTCCCGGGCTTCATCGACGCTTATCGCCTCAAACCTCAGCCTCTCCCCCGGCCGGCTCTGGGCGACCAGGGGGAGGTCAGCCGCTGCAACGACGGCTATCTTCGCGTAGCCGCCGGTCGTCTGGGCATCGCGGAGCATCACTATCGGCCTTCCGCTGGCCGGAACCTGAACCGCACCGGTCGGTATGGCGTCGGTCACTATCCCCGCACCCTTTTCCGAGTGCTCTATGGCCTTTCCATCGAGGCGGTAGCCCATCCTGTCGCTCTCCGGTGTTACCGTGTAGACCTCACTCAGAAAGGTCTCTATTCCCTCTTCGGTGAAGTGGTCGAGGTTGGGGCCGAGAACGACGCGGACGGTCTTTTCCTCAGCCGAATAGTCCGGCCTCAGCTCCGGCGGGAGGGGTCTCCCATCCTTCCCGGTTAGTATCGCGTAGCCGAGATTTAACACATCCCCTGCCTTCAGCGGCCTTCCAAGGCCGGCCTTGGGATAGGCCGAGCAGCTCCCGAGGAGCGGCTCACACTTTATCCCGCCTGCAAAGGCGATGTAGCCGTAGAGGCCCGTCTTTAAAGTGCCGACCTCAAGGACGTCCCCTTTCTTCGCCCAGTGGCTCGTCCAGGGTTCGATCGGAACGCCGTTGAGCCTTAAGTCAACGTCACCGGCAACTGCAAAGACCCCCGATGCGTTGAACTTTATCGTCGGCCCGGCGAGGAGGAACTCGAGGAGCGGCGCATCCCCGGGGTTTCCGACGAGGTAGTTGGCTATTCTGGCGGAGAAGTCGTCCATGTAGCCCGAAACCGGAACGCCTAGCTTTCTGTAGCCTCTCCTCCCGGCGTCCTGAACGGTGAGCAGCGATGGCACCTTTAGGAGCTCAATCATCCCCCTCCCCCCATTCGGCCTCGTAGAGCTCTCTGAACTCCGACTCATCGATGGGAACGAACCTCACAATGTCGCCCGGTCGTAGAAGGGTTGGGGGTTCCCTCCCCGAGTTGAAGAGCCTGAGCGGAGTTCTTCCGATGAGCCTCCACCCGCCGGGGCTCTCGAGGGGATAGATGCCGGTCTGCCTTCCGGCTATCCCTACCGAGCCGGCGGGGACCTTTAAGCGCGGTTTTTCGAGCCTTGGAGCCGCTATCCTCCCGTCCATGCCGCCGAGATATGCGAAGCCCGGCAGGAAGCCGAGGAAGTAGACGCGGTAGGTCGGTCTGGAATGTATCTCGATCACGTCATCGACGCTCAGGCCGTTGTGCTTTGCCACGAACTCGATGTCGGGTCCGTATTCACCCCCATAAACGACCGGGATTTCAAGGAGCCTGCCCTCAAACCTCTCGCTGGTAACCTGGAGCAGGGGCTTGACGGCAGCGACGACCTCGGAATAGCCAGCCCTGAGAGGGTCATAGAAAACGTAGACCGTCGAATAAGCCGGCACCACTTCAACGAGCCATTCAAATCCGGTTTTCTCTATCGCTCTCGCCACCGCGTGAGCTCTCCTGTTTACCGCATCGTCTATGGCCCCGCCAAAGGAGATGACCAGTGCCGAGTCGCCGGCGGGTTTTATTGTCGGTTCCATGGTCTCACCGCACGATTTCCCTCATCGGCACTACCTTAACGCCCTCCTCCTCGAGAACCTTCCTGATGTGGCTCGCTATCTCCACCGCCTCCGGGTTGTCGCCGTGGACGCAGATGGTGTCAGCTTTCAGCTCGACCCACTCCCCGTTTATCGCCCTAACGCCACCGTCCTTGACCATTGAGATAACGCGCTCGGCTATCGCTTCCCTGTCGTGGATTACAGCCCCTGGCTGGGAGCGCGGGACGAGGGTTCCGTCCGGGTTGTAGGCCCTATCTGCGAAGACCTCGTGGGCAACCTTAACCCCCATTTCCTCCGCCATCTCCGCCGGCCTTGAGCCGGAGAGGGTGACGAATATCAGGTTCCTATCGAAGTCCGCTATCCCCTCGATGACGGCCCTCGCGAGCTCTTCCTCCTTGACGAGGGCGTTGTAGAGCGCGCCGTGGGGCTTGACGTGCGGGAGCTCGATCCCTTCAGCCCTTGTGAACGCGTAGAGCGCCCCAATCTGGTAGAGGACGTAGTTCCTCGCTTCCTCAGGGGTGAGCCTCATGTAGCGTCTTCCAAAACCAAGCAGGTCCGGATAACCCGGGTGGGCACCAACGGCAACGCCTTTCTCCCTCGCGAGCCTTACCGTCTTCCTCATGACCAAAGGATCACCTGCGTGCCAGCCCGTCGCTACGTTCGCGCTCGTGATGTAGCTCATTACCTCATCGTCGAGGCCGAGCCTGTACCTCCCGAAGCTCTCGCCGAGGTCGGAGTTTAAATCGACCTTCATTCCCACCACCGGCTTCATTTCGACGGAAATCTAAAAAAGGGTTTCCCCGAGTTTAGGCCATGAAGGTTCAGGTCATCGATGCGGCGGTCTTCATCCAGGGGTTCGACGTTGAGGGTGTCACATCTCCTGGGGTTGTTAGGGAGGTTAAGGACCCCGAGTCCAGGCTCTTCCTTGAGGGCCTGATAAGCGCCGGGAAGGTCAGGGTTCTCCAGCCGTCGAGGGAGAGCATTGAGGCCGTTAGGGAAGCAGCCAGAAAGACGGGCGAGCTCGGCGAGCTGAGCGAGGCTGACGTTGAGGTTCTGGCTTTGGCCTACGAGCTTAAAGGTATTCTCTTCACCGACGACTACAACCTCCAGAACGTTGCGAAAACCCTGGGGATAGAGTTCAAAACACTCAAGCGCGGGATAAAGCGCGTGATCCGCTGGAACTACGTCTGCATCGGCTGCGGGAAGCGTTTCTCAGAGATGCCGCCGGAAGGCGTCTGTCCGGACTGCGGCAGCCCGGTGAGGCTGATACCGAGGAAGAAGCGCCGGAGAAAACGCCCCGGACGGGCTCGGCGCTCATAGGGTACGTCATCGCCTCGGCTCAGCCCGTCTTGGAATCGTCATGGCCCGCCCGGGACGGCGTCAGATAGCGTTGCTCTTCACCGATCCGCGCAATTCGCTGTCATCATCCGCGGTTCAACCTTGCAGGTAGTAGGATATAAGCTTTCTCAGCTCGATGTTGCGCTCGGGCTTCCTCCCCAGGAACCTCTTAAGCCCGCTGTTCTCGGCCATCAGGCCAGACAGCTCAATGGCCAAGATTTTATTGTCCTCGCTCAGGCCGTAGGCCTTGAAGCGGAGCGGGGCGTATTCCTTCTCAAGCTCCCACGTCCTTTCCTCGAGCTCCTTCACCCTCTCCTCGAGCTCCTCAAGGTTCCCCTTCGGCTCACGGAACTCGCCGGTTAAAGCTATCTCAACGACCCTCTCGGGAGAAACGCCGTAGCGCCCGGCAAGCTCCTCGATACTCTTCCACAGGCTCTCATCGAGCTCAACCTCGATTTTCCCGAAGCCCTTCTCGGGCCTGATGATGAGCCTCATACTTTTTCCTCCAGGAGTTTTTTCATGAGGGATAAGAACTCCTCCGCTATTTTTATCGCCTCCTCGACCTCCTCAGCGTCGGGTTCATAGACTATGTCGTACTGGTCCTCGTGCCTCAGCTCCCTCATTCTGTCCAGGAGTTCGACCCACGTCCCCTCCAGCTTCCCGCGTTTAACGTAGAATTCCTCAAGGTAACGGGCGATGCAGTAGTGGCTCTTCTCCCTCCAGCCGTCGCGGAAAAGAACCGCCCTGGCGGCGTGGAACATGGCCATATAAGATGCCATGAGGGACGTCCGGTACGAGCCGTAGGTGAGGTTTCTCCTCGCCTCTTCGAGCCAGTCCCCGGCGCGTTTAATGCTCAACCAGCCTTTCTCTAGGGACGGGGGAACCCTTCTCAACAGGTTCCTTTCGAGGCATCTCTCGAATCCGCTCAAGGTTCTCCCCCCATATTATCATCGAGCCGTAGGCGAGTGAGTAGTAGAAAACCGGGTCGTTGGTTCTGAGCTTTCTAACCCTCTCAGGCGTGAGAACGAGGAGATTGACCTCCCTGCCGGTGGACTTTTCTATCTCCCTCTTCAGGGAGGCGGATCTGGCTATGCTCGGCCTCTCGACGAAGACCCAGACGTCGAGGTCACTTTCTGGCGTATTTTCCCCGGTTGCAAAGCTTCCGTACACCCCGAGGGCAATGACCCACCCGCTCTTCAGGGGCTCCAGCTTTTTGAAGAGCCACATAAAGTTGATGAACCTCTTGAGCTCCCGGGTTCTCGGAACGCTGAGTACAGTGAATCCCCTGCCGGATTTCTTGGCCATGCCGTACTTCACAAGAAGGTGCAGGGTTTTGGAGACGAGGCCCTTACTTAGACCAGTTGCCCTCGCGGTTTCTTCGACCCCCACCCGATGGCGCTCAAGCGCGTAGGCGAGGATCCTGATCCTCTCTTCGGTTGATACCAGTTCATGCATGTTACCGGCTCTCGTTCATGATTTATGAACTTTTCGTTCACGTTCCATGAACGGCTTGTTCACGATCCGTGAACTCTCTCAAGCTCCCGCTTTCTCTCCTCAACGGCCTTCCTCAGCTCCTCGTTCTCCTTTCTCAGCCTGTCGCGCTCGGCGGTCATGAGCTCCCTGTCCCTCAAAGCCTTCTCGTAGAACTCCCTGAGCTCTTCAATCTCCCCCTCCATCTCTCGGAGCTTCTCCTCAAGCTTTCCCATCTTTCCGCGCAGAAACTCCTCGCGCTCCGCTTTGAGCGTTTCTTCAACCCTTGAAAGGTTCCCCTCGATGATGGCTTTAACGTCCCTCCCCTTCAGGGCCTTGAATCTCTCCCTGGGCAGGGTTATCTCCAGCCTCATGGTTCCTCACGCGACCGAAGCCATTCAAGGAATTCCTCGGGACTCATCATCGTGATCTCTCCCCCTGCTTTCCTCCGAAAGTCCTTGTCCCGGGTTATGAGGACGTCACACTTCGATGCGAGTGCAGACGCGAGTGCTACCGAGTCATAGGGGTCAGTTCCAAGTGTCAGCTGGAAGGAGAAGGCATCGATCAAAACAAGCTCGTTAGGGACGTAGACCTCTATGCCAACGTCCTCGATCTCCTTGACCCTCTCCGGGCTGACGTTGTTTCTCTTGAAGACGTGGGCACCCTCCATCAGCGTGAATATCGAAACTACACCCTCAACCCTCTCGGATTCAACGAGCTCCAGGATTTTCAGTGGGGCTTCCCACAACCTGCCCCCTGTTTTTGGGTCTTCCTCCTTGAACCAGACGTTCAGGAGGACGTTCGTGTCGATGTACACCCTAATCATACCATTCCTCCCTGAGTTTCCTTATCAGCTCGACGCTCGTCATGCCCTCCGGTAGTTTTCCCTCGAGTATCCCGAGCATCTTTCCGGCGGAGCCTTTCTTGGGGGCCCTCTTCCTTCGGGTTTCCATTATGAGGGTGAGGGTTTTCATGTCCACCAGCATCCCACCACCGGCCTAACTTCGGCGGTTTTGTATTTTAAACTTCCTCTCCAGCTCGGTTTTCCTGTCGTAGCAGAGGACGTAGAACGCCAGAAGCCCCTTCCACTTCCCGTAGGGTTCAATGACCTCGCGGACGTCCTTTTCCTTAACCTCTTTGACACTCTTCCCAAAAATCTTTGCTATTCCCCTCCTCAGCCCTAAATCACCCGCAGGATAGACGTTCTTCCTGAGGCCGTAGGCGAGGAACAGCTCGGCGCTCCACTTCCCTATTCCGCGGAACCTCGTGAGATACCTTATCGCGTCATCAACGCCCCAGTACCAGAGCTCAAGGTCGAGCTTTCCGCTCAGGTACAGCTCCGTGAGGCCCTTTATGTAACCGGCGCGGTAGCCGAGCTTCGCTTTTTTGAGCTCCTCTTCGCTCAGAGACACTATTCTCTCAGGACGCGGAAAGGCGTAGATGCCCCCAACGGGCTCTCCTGCCAGTTCGACGAGGTTTCTAATCGTCCTCTGGGCGAACTCGAAGCTGACCTGCTGCTGGGCTATCGTCTCAACCAGGGCCTGGTACGGGCTCGGCGCTGCTGGAACCGTCAGGCCGTAGAACTCGTCAATGAGAAAAGCAAAGGGGGAATCGCTCATTTCGGCGTAGAATGAATCTAGGTCCGTATCGAGGCCGAGAACAAAGGCCAGCCTATCCCTCGCTTCTTTTCGCTCCCTCCTCCCCCAATCCCCGGGAAAGTGGAAGTCCCCGTCGTAGGCAACGATTCCGACCCTTCCGGTGCTCAGCCTGATGGCCTGGTAGAACGTCCCGTCCTTAAATACCCACGTGCCGTTGCGTATCATCTCGCGGGCCGTTTTTTCGAGATCGATCTCAGCCATCGGTCGAGCCTAACGGGGTTCTCCCTTATATCCTTTAGGGTCGAGACGTAGAGCCTCTTTCCATCGACGGAGCGCTTGATTTGAAGCTCGCCCCTTTCCTCTAGGAAGCGCATGGCCTCTTTAACCTCTTCCGCACGAACCTCGAAGTTCTCCCTCAGGAAGTCCCAGTAGGGTTCGTGCAGGCTGTATCCGGCGGCCGCACGGACGAGCTCCCAGGCCCTCGCGACCTTTTCATCACCCCTGGCGACGCGGTAGAGCTTGGCCAGAGTTTTCAGCCCCATGTTGCTGAATTCCCGCACAACATATAAATCACTTTTGGAAGGCAGGCAAAAGGTTTAAACCCTTTAGTAGTACTGATATCAGGGGGTAAGTATGCGGCCCAAGGTTGCGCTGACGGCACTGGTGCTCTTCATGGTGCTCGTTCTTCAGCCGGGAGTACACGCACAGGGGAACACAGTTTACGTTGCAAAGGTCGATGGAATGATAACCGGCTATACAGTCGATCAGTTCGACAGATACATAAGCGAGGCCGAAAGGGCGAATGCCTCCGCCATAATCATAGAGCTGAACACCCCCGGCGGCAGGGCCGACGCCATGCAGGAGATAGTAACGCGGATTGAGAGCGCCAGGGTCCCGGTTATCATCTACGTATACCCCTCAGGCGGAATGGCAGCATCCGCAGGAACGTACATCGCTCTGAGCTCCCATCTCATAGCCATGGCCCCGGGGACTGTGATAGGGGCCTGCAGGCCGATACTCGGCTACGGCCAGAACGGAAGCATCGTCGAAGCCCCGCCGAAGATAACCAACTTCTACGTGGCCTACCTCCGCGAGCTGGCCCGGATGAGCGGCAGGAACGAGACGCTCGCGGCGGAGTTTATAACCGAGGACAGGAGCGTAACCCCCGAGGAGGCCATGAAGCACGGGGTCATTGAGGTCATAGCGACCGACCTTGACGACCTCCTCCAGAAAGCCGACGGCATGGAGACAAAGATGCCGGTCAAGGGAAAGGGGAAGGTCGTGCTGCACATCAAAAACGCGAACGTGGTTTACCTGGAGCCATCCTTCAGGGACACAGTTGTAAAGTACATAACCGACCCAACCATAGCGTACCTCCTTCTGAACATAGGCTTCATAGGGCTGATATTCGGCTTTTTAACCCCCGGCTGGCACGTGCCGGAAACCATAGGGGCCATACTTCTGGTGCTCGGCCTCATCGGACTGGGCTACTTCGGATACCGCAGCGCGGGTCTGGTCCTCATAGTTCTGGCGATAATATTCTTCATAGCCGAGGCCCTGACGCCGACCTTTGGCCTGTTCACAGTCGCGGGGGTTGTGACCTTCGTCATAGGGGGCATTCTGCTCTTCAGCGGAACCGGAGCCGGAGGTGAGTACCTGGTGACGAGTGAGACGTACTCAGTACTGCGTATAGCGATACTGGTCATGGCAATACTGCTCGGGCTGTTCTTCCTCTTCGGTGCAGCGACCGTGATCAGGGCACACAGGAAAAAGCCCGAGGCCGGGAAAGAGGAGCTCATAGGGGAAGTCGGAAAGGTCGTGGAAGACGTAGACCCTGAGGGCGTCGTCAAGCTTCGTGGGGAACTCTGGAAGGCGGAGAGCAGGGACGGGAGGAGAATCCCGGTCGGGGAGAAGGTCAAAGTTGTTGAAGTCAGGGGGTTGACCCTCATCGTCGAAAAAGTTGATGGAGTGAAGGAGGGAGAATGAATGGCCATAACGGCAAGTACCGTGGTCATTTCGATTGTTTTGTTGTTTGTTTTGATTATCCTGGCGACGGCAATAAAGATAGTCAAGGAGTACGAGAGGGCCGTCATCTTCCGCCTTGGAAGGGTCGTGGGAGCCAGAGGGCCTGGACTGTTCTTCATAATCCCGATCTTCGAGAAGGCCGTCATAGTGGACCTCAGGACCAGGGTCCTCGACGTGCCCGTTCAGGAGACCATAACCAAGGACAACGTGCCCGTCAGGGTGAACGCCGTGGTCTACTTCCGCGTCGTCGATCCAGTGAAGGCCGTGACGCAGGTGGCGAACTACATAATGGCCACGAGCCAGATAGCTCAGACCACGCTGAGGAGCGTCATAGGCCAGGCCCACCTCGACGAGCTGCTCAGCGAGAGGGAGAAGCTCAACCTCCAGCTCCAGAAGATAATCGACGAGGCAACCGACCCATGGGGCATAAAGGTCAGCACGGTCGAGATAAAGGACGTTGAGCTGCCGAGTGGAATGCAGAGGGCGATGGCCAGGCAGGCCGAGGCCGAGAGGGAGAGGAGGGCCAGGATAACCCTTGCAGAGGCGGAGCGTCAGGCCGCTGAGAAGCTCCGCGACGCCGCTGAGATAGTGTCCCAGCACCCGATGGCCCTTCAGCTCAGGACGCTCCAGACCATAAGCGATGTTGCCAGCGACAAGAGCAACGTGATCATCCTGCCGCTCCCGATGGAGATGCTCAAGCTCTTCAGGAGCCTGGCGGACACCGCGGAGATGGCCAGGGTAAAGCTTGAAAAGGAAGTCCAGGAGAAGCTGGAGGCCGAGGCCAGGGCAAAGGCGGGAGGGGAGTGAACTACGAATAGTTTTTCCTCTATCTTTTTCCCACGTCTTTAGATGAACCGCAAAAAATAAAAGCATTGCCAGCATAGTTCATACACGCAAACTGAATACTCCGTATAAAATCGAAGGTCACAGTGATTATCGCGGGAAAGCGTCGTTAGCGCTTTACACCGGAGGTGTTAACTTTGGAAGGCCGTTCAATTGTTTTTGCATCTGGAAAAGGTGGAACTGGTAAAACAACGACGGTTGCAAACCTGGGTGTTGCTCTGGCCCAGTTCGGAAAGGAGGTCATTCTGCTGGACGCGGACATCACGATGGCGAACCTGAGCCTCGTCCTTGGAATGGAGGACATTCCGATAACCCTCCACGACGTTCTGGCGGGCGAAGCGGACCTCAAGGACGCCATCTACGAAGGTCCAGCGGGAGTCAAGGTCATACCGGGAGGACTGAGCCTGGAGAAGATAAAGAAGGCCAAGCCGGAAAAGCTCAGGCAGCTCATCAGGGAGATAGGCCAGATGGCGGATTTCGTCCTCATCGATGCCCCCGCTGGCCTCGAAATGACATCCGTCACCGCCCTTCTCATAGGCAAAGAGCTCATAATCGTTACCAACCCCGAGATATCCGCGATCACGGACTCCCTTAAAACCAAGCTCATCGCCGAGAAGCTCGGAACACTCCCCCTCGGAGCGATACTCAACAGGGTAACCAACGAGAAGACCGAACTCACCCAGGAGGAGATAGAGGCCATTCTTGAGGTTCCGGTTCTGGCGGTGATACCCGAGGATCCCGAAGTCAAGCGTGCAAGCGCCTACGGTGTCCCGCTGGTAATCAAGAACCCCACCAGCCCGTCGGCAATAGCCATCAAACAGCTTGCGGCCAAACTTGCGGGAATCAAGTGGCAACCGCCCGAGCCAGAGAGCCCCATAAAGAGGGTCTTCAAGGCACTCTTTGGAGGGAAGAAGTGATGGCCGACGCCCTCGTGTATGGAATCGTGGTCATCCTCATAATCCTCAACATAATCCTTCTGATGCTCTACTACTCCGCCAAAAGCAACCCCTACTACGTCGTCTACGACGAGGAGACCAAGAGCGCCCTCAAGAGGCGCGTCTCAAGCCTCAAGGAGGACCTCGAAAGCGAGCTCATAGACTTTGATGTTGAGGAGTGGGAAAAGACCCTCGAAGAGTCCATTGACGAGGAAGTCAGGAACCTCTAAGCTTTTTAACCATTTTGTTATTAAACATTTTTGGGGCGTTAAATTTTAAAAGGTCTGTTCTATTAACTCTAAAATGGGGGTGGGCTGTTATGAAGGTCCGGCTCGGCTATCCAGACAGGATAGTCGAGGTCGATGATAGGACCGTCCGCGTCTTCAGGGGCAGACTCGTGAGCGCCCCCCTGAGTGAGGTCGTGAGCTACTACCTGAGGGGCGATGGACTTCTGCCGCCCGCAGTCAGGGAAATCGCCCGCGACATCGTTGGAGTTCTCCTCAGAACGGGTGAGCTCAAGGGTGAGTATCAGGGGATTACAGAGCAGGTTCATGGCCTCAGCAGATGATTTCTACATTATCCTGCAAGACCCCATCCCTTTTTTAAAATGTTTTTCCCGTACATCAGTTGAAAAAGTTTAAGTATTCTTCCGCACAATACTAGGAACTAAACTCACAGGAGGGAATGGAAGTGAAGGTGAAGGTCAGGATACTGGATGTGTACAGCGGGAGATACTCGGTTTTTATAAATGAGAAAGAGGCCATGAAGGCCAAGCTTCACCCGGATGATCTCGTAAAGCTTGAGGCCGGCAAGAAAACGGTTTATGGTAGCGTAGTCATAAGCAGTCTTGTTAAGGAGGGAGAGATCGGAATAAGCAGGGACGTTCTTCAACTTCACAGCTTCTCTGAGGGTGAGGTGGTCACGGTTATTCCGAGCGGCACGCCCGAGAGCGTCCGCTACATAAAGAAGAAAATGAACGGAGGAAAGCTTCGAAAGGTGGAGATAGAGACGATAATCAAGGACATCGTTGACAGGAAGCTCCGCGACATTGAGATAAGCTCATTCGTCACCTCGCTTGAGATAAACGGCCTCGATATGGACGAGATAGCCGCCCTGACGATAGCCATGGCCGAGACAGGCGATATGCTCGACATAGACAGAAAGCCAATAATGGATGTCCATAGCATTGGAGGCGTCCCCGGCAACAAGACCAACATCCTCGTCGTGCCCATCGTTGCCGCCGCCGGCCTCACCATCCCCAAGACCAGCTCAAGGGCAATAACCAGCGCGGCCGGAACGGCGGACGTCGTGGAGGTCTTTGCGGACGTCAGCTTCTCCCTCGACGAGATAAAGCGCATCGTGGAGAAGATAGGCGCATGTATGGTTTGGGGCGGTGCCCTCAACCTCGCCCCGGCCGACGACATAACCATCAAATCGGAGCGCGCTCTCAGCATTGACCCGACCGGTCTGATGCTGGCCAGCATAATGTCAAAGAAGTACGCCATGGGCAGCCAGTACGTTCTCATCGACATTCCAACCGGCAAGGGCGTCAAGGTCGAGAGTGTGGACCAGGCCAGGGCCCTGGCGAGGGACTTCATTGAACTGGGCAAGAGGCTCGGCCAGTACGTCGAGGTGGCTATAACCTACGGCGGACAGCCGATTGGACACACCGTTGGCCCGGCCCTCGAGGCGAGGGAGGCACTCCAGGCCCTTATGGCGGGCACCGGTCCTGGCAGCCTTATAGAGAAGGCCACCGGGCTCGCCGGAGTCCTCCTGGAGATGGGCGGTGTTGCACCCGCCGGAATGGGAAAGAAGATGGCGCGCGAGATACTCGAGAGCGGAAAGGCCTACCAGAAGATGCGCGAGATAATAGAGGAGCAGGGAGGCAACCCGGACATCAAGCCGGAAGACATCCCGGTTGGCGACAAGACCTACACGTTCACCGCACCGACCAGCGGCTACATCACCGCCATAGACAACAAGGCCATCACGGGAATAGCCAGGGCCGCAGGGGCACCGGAGGACAAGGGCGCGGGAATCGAGCTGTACGTCAAGGTTGGGGAGAAGGTCAAGGAGGGCGATCCGCTCTTCACCATCCATGCGGAGAGCGAGGCCAGGCTCGACCAGGCGATAGTCCTTGCAAGGAGAACCGAGCCCATAAGAATAGAGGGGATGGTCCTTCAGAGGATAGGCAATATTTAATCCCTTTTTCTCTTTACTTCAGTACTTGAACGTCGATCGCGATGTTGAACTGCCGCGGCGCGTAGGGGCGAACCTTTCTCCGCTCGAGAATTTCAACGGTGAAGCCGAGCTCTCTCGCCACCGCCTTAATCTTCGCCTCGTGCTCGGAGTATAGGTCTTCTTCCGGGCCGAAGCCGTAGTAGTGGACAACTCCACCGTCCCTAACGCTCAGCATGGCCTCCCTCAGGAAGCGGTCGGCGAACTTGGGGAGATTCATTATCACCCGGTCGGCCTCAAATTTGCCGGCCACCTTCCTCACGTCTCCAAGGATCGGCACGACGTTGTCGGCCTTGTTCAGCCTGATGTTCTCCTCAAGGTAGCGAATCGCCCATGGGTTGATGTCGCAGGCGAAGACGAGCTTTGCTTTCTTAGCCAGAAGTACCGCGTACGGCCCGACGCCGGCGAACATGTCGAAGACGACCTCCCCAGGGTGCATCTTCTCGAAAATCCTCATCCGCTCCGTGGCCAGGCGGGGGGAGAAGTAAACTTTGGTAACGTCGAGCTTTAACCTTATCCCGTTCTCGCGGTGGAGAGTTTCCGTTCTCCTCTCGCCAGCGAGGTAAATAAGCTCCCTCACACGGTATTCTCCAGAAATCTTGCTCCCCTTGGCGAAGACGGCCTTTATGTGGCGGTGAACCTTGAGAATCGCCTCGCCGATTGCGTTTCCATAGGGCATCAGCTCCTCCGGAAGCTCGATTATCGCAACCTCGCCGATTATGTCGAAGGAGCTCGGAAGGAGCCCTCTAACCTCGTCCGGAACCTCAACGACCTCGCGGTAGCTGTGGGGTCTTCTCTCGAGCCTCTCGAAGTCGGCTTCGACGAGCTTGAAGCCCTCTACGGGCCCCGTGACCGGGAAGAGTATAAACTCACCCTCCCGTTTGACGGCGTATCCTTTCGCCAGGACGCCGAGGTCGATTAGTTTCCTGCGGGTTTTTTCCGCCTCCTGTTTGGGAACTTTGACGGCGAGCATCGGGTTCACCATGCGGATTTTATTATGGACACAATGTAAACTTCAAAAACCTTCCGTCACTAACCGTAGAGATGACCGAATGAAAAGTTTGTGGCTCTCCTTAAAAACGGTGGGTAAACTGTGTTTTTATGACCTCTCAGGTTATAGAACAGAGCCACAAACTTTTGATGAAACTTTTGCCATGCAAAAAGTTTCTTATGGTGCCCCGGCCGGGATTTGAACCCGGGGCGCGGGCTCGAAAGGCCCGCATGTTTGACCGGGCTACACCACCGGGGCTCGATATTAGGGAAGGGCGAGCGTTTAAAAATCTTTCGTCTGGGGAAAACCGCAGGCAAACTTTTTAAACCTCCGCCCGACCCTCAACCGATGGCCATGAAGACGCTCGCCAATGTTTTCAGGGAAGCATTGAAAGAGAAGGGGATCGAGAGCTTCGGAGTGCTCTCAAAGAGGTTCAGGAAGTCAAAGAGCAAGCTCCAGGATGTGGCAGTGGAGATAATCACCGGAAAGGGAGCAATATTCCGTGTCCCGGAGAAAACCGCAGTGGCCTGGGACCTGAACGGCAACCGTGTCGAGGGCTCGCATTACGCCTACGCCCCGCTGTGCATGATGGAGAAGTTCGAGCCGGTTCTGATGCCCGAAGAGCTCCGCTCAAAGCTCCCCGGGTGGCCTTACTTCATAATCGACCTCTATCACTGGAACAAACACACGCAGAAGGAGAAGGGCAAGGTATGCCTGCAGGTGAGCCAGAGCTACGGCCTGCTGAGGGACTACTTCACGGGGAGGGAGCTCGCCGTAACGTGGGCGAACGATGAGTTCGGAAGAATGTTTAAGGGCCCCATCGATAGAATAACACCTTACGCCGGGCCGACGGCGGAGTTTTTGAGGGAGAACGACATCGACGAGGTGGTCCTCCTCGACCCCTGGGCGGAGGAGGTTTTGAGCGAGAAGGATTTCGATGTCGGGGCCTTTATAATCGGCGGCATCGTCGACACCGGCGGGAACAAAAAGAAAACCACCCCCAAAATCGGCGAGGAGCTTGAGAAGGCCGGGATAAAAGTCCGCAGGAGGAAGATAGTCCTAAGGGGCGACGTCATAGGCGTCCCCGACAGAATAAACCGCATCCTCGGCATAATCCTCAAGATGATGGTGGAGGGGAAGTCTATGGACGAGGCAGTTTATGAGTTCCAGGAGCCCCTCCATGCCCGCTGGCGCCTGAGGAAGGAGCTCCCCAAGCGTGCGATTAGATACAGGGTGAACGGTAAGACCTACCGGGTGGTCGAGAAGGAGCTGTTTGATGAGTACTCCAGATGGCTCAAAATCCGCTGGGAGGACTTCGTGAAGGTACTGAGGGAGCTCGACCTGATAGCGCTCGAGCGGAAGAGGATACACCGCCTAAACAAGCTTTCAAGCCCGAGGATAATAAACGGAAAGCTCTATCGCGTGATCCTGCTCAAAAAAGCGGCGATGCTGTGCTACAACTGTTGAAAATGTTTAAACAGGATCAAAAGTGTTATCATCCATCCTCTTTTTTGATCTCATCTATTAATTCCTTCAACGCCTTTTGGCGTTCGATCTTTGAGTAGAAGTCATATTCAGCCTTCAGGAACTCATAATGTTCACGCTCATCCTCCGCTAGACTTTCCATAAGCTTCTTGTGCTCCGGGTTTTCGAGAAGTTCCGCGAGCATTTTGTATACCATCTCAGAAAGCTGCTCCGCGTCCATGCCAATTTGGAGGACCTTCAGGTAATCCCCGACAGTCCCGAGACGATAATCCCTCTCCCAGAATACTCGAGCCCAGCTCTTCAGGCGGACATCAGGAACTCCCTCACCGGGGAAGAGTGTCCGGAACAGTCTCGAAACCTCTAAGTCATGGCTCCGCTCCATTTCAAAGAACTTTTTAAATCTCTCTTTTGGATACCCATCCGGCAGTTTCTCGTAGAGGAACTTGTAGAGTCCAGTGGAATCAACTTCTCCTCTGATCATGTATGCGAGTATCTCCTTAAGGGGTCTCTCTGCAAGTTCTCTGACGGCCTCTCTGACTTCCTCTCGAACGCTGGCCTTTTCCATGAACAGCTCAAGCGCCCGGCTCATGTCCCTCACCGTTGTAAATACAAGAAACCATGATATAAAAAGGTAGCCCAGATACCGGGGATGGAACCAAAAGAGAAATTAAAAATTTAAAAGAACACCACAACAGCGTCCCCAACGACGGCAGTCTCTACCTCTTCGCCCTCGCTGAAGACAGCCTTCCTGAGCACTATGTCGTCCTTGCCCAGCTCGACCTTCTGCCCCTCCACCTCAAACTCGACCTTTCCTGCCTCTTTGAGTGCCCTGGCGACTTCTCTGGCGTTCTCCCTGAGGTAGGCGGTTATCTTCGGCACGAGCTTGCCATATTTGGGTCCGACGGTCCTGAAGTTGGGCTTTATCTCGGTGATGCGCTCCTCCAGCTCTGGCTCGCCCTTAATTATCTCCAGCCTCTCGATGTTCATCGTTCCCGCGATGTCCCTCTCGATGGTCTTGAGTGCCTCATAACTGTCGGTGGCGTAGATGGCCACGTGCTTGAGCTTGGCGTTCAAAGCCAGGCCGTGGCCGTTCTTGTAGCGTCTCATGGCACCGACTATCTCTCTGGCCAGCTCTCCGAGCTTCTCAGCCTCCTCGCTTATCCTGCCCTCATCGTACTTCGGCCACTCGAGGAGGTGCACGCTCTTGGCACCGATGTGGCCCTTGAACATCTCCTGGTAGAGCTCCTCGGTTATGTGCGGGGCTAACGGAGCGAGGAGGAGCATCACGTTGTAGAGCAGCTCGTAGAGTGCCGCTTTCGCCTTGAGCTTGCTCTCCTCATCGTCGCCGTAGAGGCGGTGCTTGATCATCTCGATGTAGTCGTCAGCGACCTCATGCCAGACGAAGGTCATGAGCTCCCTCGTGAGCAGGTTGAAGCGGTAGCGCTCCATCTCCTCGGTGGCGAACTTGATGACGCGGTGCAGCCTGGAGAGTATCCACCTGTCGATCGGCTCAAGCTCCTCCGGAGCGCTGGCTGGGTCGAAATCGCTCAGGTGCCTCTCGGCGAAGCGGTAGATGTTCCAGACCTTCTGGAGGAAGCGGTAGTTGTAGTCGACGGTCTCCCACTTGAAGGGGTGGTCCTCTCCGGGCGGAGCGAGGGCGGTCCAGAGGCGGAGCGCGTCAGCGCCGTACTTAGGTATGACCTCGTCAGGTGCGACGACGTTGCCGTAGCTCTTGCTCATCTTCCTGCCGTCCGGGCCGGCCACCATTCCGTTGATGAGGACGTCGTCCCAGGGTCTCTTTCCCGTGAGAACGTGGGTTCTGAATATCGTGTAGAAGGCCCACGTCCTTATGATGTCCGTTCCCTGCGGCCTGAGTGCGGTCGGGAAGTTGTGCTCGAACCAGCGCTTTGCCTCCTCATCGCCCTTGATTGCATCGTGCCACCTGCTTATGATGAGCGGGGTTATGCTGGAATCGACCCAGCAGTCGAGGACGTCCATGACCGGCTCAAGCTCGGCACCGCAGACCGGGCACTTCTCCACGGGCGGCCTGTCGAAGCGCGGGTCAACCGGAAGGTCTTCCTCCCTCGCCGGAACCACGTGGCCGTTCTTGCAGACCCAGAACGGGAGTGTCGTTCCAAACACACGCTGCCTGCTTATGACCCAGTCCCAGTCCATCGAGTCGGCCCAGTCCTTCAGGCGGAGGAACATGTCGCTCGGATACCAGTTAATCTCCTCCGCCACCTTGACTATCTCTTCGGTGAAGTCCCTGACCTTGATGAACCACTGGGTCTTGGGGAGCAGTTCAATCGGGGCCATACAGCTGCTCCTCTCGGTGTGCCTCAGCACGCGGTGCCGTATCTTGTCTTTCTTGTAAAGCAGGCCCATCTCCTCGAGGTCTTCAGCGATCTTCTCGCGCACCTCTTCCGCCTTAAGGCCGGCGTAGGGGCCGGCGTTTTCGTTCATGGTGCCGTCCTCGTTGATGGCGATGATAACCGGCAGGTTGTAGCGCTTCTGCCAGACGACGTCCTGCTCGTCGCCGTAGGTACAGTTGTAAACGGCACCGGTTCCAAAGCTCGGGTCAACGTCCTCGTCGGCTATAACCGGCACTTCCCTCTCGAATATCGGGAGCTTCACCTTCTTGCCGACGACGTCTCTATACCTCTCGTCCTCCGGGTGGACGAAAACAGCCACACAGGCCGGCATCAGCTCGGGCCTCGTGGTTGCTATCGGCACGTGACCGGAGCCGTCAGCGAGCGGGAGCTTGATGTAGTAGAGGAAGCCGTCCTCCTCCACGTAGCCAACCTCAGCCTTGGCCAGACTCGTCCTGCATCTCGGGCACCAGTAGACGGGGTGCTTGTCGCGGTAGAGCATTCCCTTCTTGTAGAACTCAAGGAGGGACTTCTGCACGGCCGCTTTATACCAGTCGTCCATCGTGTGGTACTCAAGGTCCCAGTCGGCGGAGTAGCCAATCCTTATGAACTGATTGCGCATCGCCTCGATAGCCTGCCATGTCCACTCGACGCACTTCTGGAGGAACTTCTCAGGCTGGTCCTTGCTTATTCCGAACTCCTTCTCCACCTTGAGCTCCGTCGGAAGCCCGTGGTTGTCGAAGCCCTGGGGGAAGAGCACGTTGTAGCCGGTCATTCTCTTGTAGCGCGCTATGATGTCAATCCAGGTGTGGCTGAGAACGTGGCCGAGGTGGAGCGTTCCGCTCGTGAAGGGGGGAGGCGTGTCTATCGCGTAGCTCGGCCTCTTCTCGTCCAGCTCGTACTTGTAGATTTTCTCATCCAGCCAGAACTTCTGCCATTTCGGCTCAATCTCGTTCGGGTCGTAGGTCTTAGGAAGCATGGGTATCACCCTTTTGGATTTTTGAAGATGGGTTACCCTCAGAAGGGCGGCTTAAAAATCTTAGCAACGCCGGTGGTGCCGGAGTAGAGGCTAACCAAGAAGCGCGGAAGGCTTTACTAAAGGTCGAAATCGGCGTTACGGTGGACGATAGGCACCACCGGGGTATAGAAATGAGCCCGAGGTTTAAAAAGTTTGGGGTTAAAAAATGAAAGAACCCTCATTCTTGATCGAATTCCGAGAGCAACAGCAGTGGAATGGCAGATGCGAGGGCAAGGATTCCGGCTGTTTCATACGCTGTTTCCAGGCCAAAGGAAGAGGCCAGTGCTCCAACGAAGATGTTTGCGGCGGCCATGAAGCCACTCGCCATCGTGCTCATCGCGGAGTTAACGGTCGAACGGGCTTCGGATGGGATGAATCTGTTCCTGACAACGGCCATCACAGGAAATCTGGCTCCCAGCGTGATTTCAATGACAAAAAGCAGCAGAATACTGGGTGCAAGGCCCTCCACAAGGCCGAGGAGGAGTATCTCAAGTCCCCACAGTGCCGTTAATGCGGCGAGTGCCCTTGGTGTGGGACTGATTTTCTTTGCAATCAGCGCTCCCCCGGAGGTGGACAGCACCATCAGTGCAAAGAGCAGACCCATGTACATCTCTGGAAGTCCCCTGCCCGAAAGCAGTATCATCCAGAAAGTGAAAAACGCCCTGGCGGAGAAGCTGAGGAGGAATGAAGCAGCCAGGAGGAAGTGAACTGCCCGGTTGTGCCTGAGCTCGTGCAGACCCTCCTTGAGCACCTCAACGTAGCTCTTTTTCAGTGTCCCGTAGTTGTCCGGCAGCAGGAGGTACGCCGTGAGGGCCGATGCGATCGAGAGCAGTCCCGCGGCCAACACGGGCAGATTCGGTGCGAGTGACGCCAGATAACCCGCGGAAAGACCACCAGCAAATCGAACCGGCCCTGAGAGCGCCTTGACCCTGCTGAGGACGTCTTTGACCCTGTTGCCGTCGCCAAGGGAATCGTACAGCCAGGGTATCATCGTCCCGCTGACCAGCGCCGCCCCGAATCCGGTCATTGCCGAACCCAGGAGAACCATAGGAAGGCCGCTGGAGAGCGCTATCATCAGGAGTCCGGTGCCGAAGAAAGCACTCCCCGCTGCGTACGTTTTCACCCTGCCGTACCTATCCGCAAAACCGCCCGTTGGAAAGTCCGTTAGGAGCTGGACGATCTCAGAAACGCCCTGAACCAGGCCAATCTCCGAAAAACTGAGGCCCACCGTTTTAAGCCACAGGCTCAGGTAAGGGCCCAGTACCGCCGAGCCCAGCGAACTCAGCAGTGCCGCCGCTGTGTAGCGCCATTCCAGACCGCGCTTTCCTCCTTCCATGAACGATAGGCATCACCCCTGCACAGAAGTGGATGGGGGTTTAAAAAGTTTGGGGTTACTTCACCGCCACCAGCCAGTACCTCCGGTCGTTTGGCCTAAGCTCGTGGAGGTCTCCGTAGATTTTGACCTTCCTGAAGTGCCCCCCAGCCAAAAGCCTCAGCTCCCTCGGTGTGTAGATGTTCAGTTCATCGTCCACCATGAAGGCCCTAACGCTCCCGTCGGGCTTTATTATCTGCACGAGCCTCTTGAAGCGGAGCTTCTGGAAGGCTGGCTCGACCTCGCGCCAGTCGGTTATGATTAACCGCTCATCGCCCTTCCGCTCGTCCCATACTATCGGGCCGTCCCTTCCGCCGTAGTACCAGCACGGGAAGTCGGCGATGAAAACGCCCCCCGGTTTCAGCGCCCGTCTTACAGAATTAAATAATTGTTGAATTGCAGAATCGTCGAAATACATAATGCTGGAGAAAAACATCGTCACGGCGTCGAACTCTTCCTCAAGATCAATCTCAAGCGCGTTTCCCTGAATGAACTCGACGCTAAGCCCTTCCCTTTCGGCTTTTCTTCTCGCAACGGTAAGCATCTCCTCATGGAGGTCGAGGCCGACCACCTCGTAACCGCGCCCCGCCAGTTCGAGCGTTGGGATTCCGGTTCCGCAGGCAAGGTCGAGAACCCGCGTTACTTCTCGTTCGGCTTCGTTCCGGAAGAGCTCCTCCACGAAGTCTATCTCCTTCCCAACGCGCTCGGCCCTTCTCCGGTAGATCGCGTCGTAGTACTCGGCAAGGACCGTGTAGAGCTCGTGCATGTCATCACCAAAAATGAATACCCCTTCAGATTTAAAACCCTTCTCCCAGCTTCCGGAAGGCCTCGATCAGCCTCCCGTTCTCCTCCGGTCTTCTGACGGAGAAGCGGACGTATTCCGGCAGACCGAAGCTCGTGCAGTCCCTCACAAGGATTCCGTGTCCTTTGAGGGCCTCGGCGAATTCTTTCGCGTTCCCAACGCGCTTGATGAAGAAGTTGGCATCGCTTTTAACATTGAGCTCCTTCTCCAGCCTCTCCTTTTCCCGCCAGATCAGGGGCATCGTCCTCCTTAAATGCTCGAAGCCGTCCCTGAGCAGGAACTCAAGGAAAGCAAGCCCTGTTGAGCCTATGCTCCAGGGCATTCTGACGCTCCTAAATGCCTCGCTGAAGCCGAGAACGTAGCCAACCCTTATCCCGGGCAGGCCGTAGCTCTTGGTGAAGGTCCTGAGCTTTACGATGTTCTCCCCTTCGGGGCTGTCGGCATCTTTGACAAAGTCTATAAAGGCCTCGTCAAGGATTAGGAGGGCTTTTCTGTCCTCCACCGCATCGAGGAGGGGTTTCAGCTCTTTAACACGGTAGAACCTGCCGTCGGGGTTGTTCGGGTTGCAGAAAAACACCACGGAGTTTCTCTCGACCAGCTCCGCAAGCTTATCCGGCTCGTTCGGGCCGTTAACTACCTCTGCCCCAAAGATTCTGGCAACGCGCTCGTACTCGCCGTAGGTGTGGCGCGGGATCACCACCTTCCTCCCGCGGAGCGCGAGCGTTCCGAGGAGGTAGAGAGCCTCCGTAATGCCCGCCGTAATCGTTACCTGCCCGCCCACAAGTTCTCCAAGCCCCTCCTCAAGCTCCTCGTAGTAGGGGTAGCGATTGCTAAGCTCCTTTGCGCGCTCGAACATCTCGTCGAGCCATTCCGGCGGATATGGGTTCAGCGAGGCCGAGAAGTCGAGGTAGCCCTCTTTTCTGCTCCCGCCGTGATAAGTTGAGAACCTCACGGGCTCAAGCATGGAAACACCCCCGTTGCGAGGAGTAGCGTAACTATAATCACCCATTCGGCAACTATGAGCCAGTAAACCTTCAGGGCGCGCCTTATGTCGTCGTTGACCGGCCCCCTTCCGGGAAAGCGGTAGAAACCGGGCTTTTCGAGCATGACCCCAAGAACCGCTGACATGGCCGCAATCGGCTTGTCGGAGTTGAGCTTGAAGCGAGCGAGGCGGTAGTATTTCAAAACCCTCCGTCCGCCGAACGGGAGGTAGAGGAGAACCGTCAAGCGTGCCGGGACGAAGTTGAGGAGGTCGTCGAGCCTCGCCGGGAACTTGCCGAAGAACTCGTAGCGCTCGTTTCTGTAGCCCAGCATCGCGTCGAGTGTATTAGCGGCGCGGTAAACCAGTGCCCCTGGAAGGCCGAAGAGGAGGAAGTAGAAGAGTGGAGATATAACCGAGTCGTTGAGGTTCTCGGCGAGGCTCTCTATCGCCGCAGAGTTAAGATGCACCCCGTCGAGGGTCTCAGTGTTCCTGCTGACTATCCTTGACACCGCCTTCCTCTTTTTCTCGATGTTATCGGTTATCGCCCTCGAAACGTGCTCGTGGAGGCTCCTTATCGCGAAGGAGCTCTTGAGGAGGTAAACCGCGAGAGCGTAGTTAAGGGGAAAGGGAAGGTAGAACGGTAGGAGTGAGAGGGCAATGGCAAAGAGAAGAACGACCAGAGCTGTCAGCGTTCCGGCTAAGAAGTCGGGGAGAGGACCTTTTCGCTCCCAGCGTTCGTCAAAAAACTCCGCCAGCTTACCGAACCACACAACCGGGTGGACTAACGCCGGCGGCTCTCCAATGAGCAGGTCCCAGAGGAGGGAGAGTAGAAAAACCGTCAGAACCTCCATTCCCCGAAGGCCTCCTTTATCACTGAGTACTCCTCCAGCATCTCCCCCTTCGGTTCCCTCACGCCCCTGCGCACGTACCAGGCGGGGTGCCGGAGGTAGACGGCCTCATAGCCAAGTCTTTTCAGGGCCTTCTCCGCCGTTCTGCCGACGGCAAATATGGCCTCTGGCTTCAGGATCTCAAGCTCCCGCTGGAGGAGGCTAAGATCACCCTCCCCGAAGCCCCTCAACCTGTTCTCCGGCGGGTTGCACTTGAGGACGTTGGTGATGTAGACGAAGTCAGGGTTAATGCCGAGCTGGAAGAGCGTCTTCCTTAGGAGCATTCCGGAGGCATCGCGGTAGAAGCATATCCCTGTCTTCCCGCAGCCTTTCCTTCCCGGCGCCTCCCCCACGAGCACCACTCCCGAGCCTGGCCAGCCGTTGGCGAATGGCAGGCCATCGAACTCGCCCACCTCAAGCTGGTAGCGGTAGTACTCCTCGCGGCAGAACCGCAGGGGCCGACGGAGAAGCTCCCGGTAAAGGGTCTCAAGCTCCTTAGCAAGCTTTTCGTCTTTTCTGTCCACGGCGAGAAAACGCTGTTCCGGATTGTAAATCGTCCGGGCGTAGGGGCCGTAAGTCCCCTCATCGAGGCCCAGAAGGTCCCTCCAGTCCCGGATAAAGAGGGGTGCAACCTTGAAGTTCTTGGGGTTTATGTAAACGTCGCCGACTTTTCTTAGCTCTTCAAACCTCAGGAGCATAATGGATAAAAGTGCCAACGTCTTTATAACCGTGACGGGGGCGATAGGTTGAAGGGGGTAGCGTTCTTTTCAGGTGGAAAGGACGGACTTTACGCACTTCATCTGGCCGAGAAAGGTGGAATCGAGGTTCCCTACCTACTCGCACTGAAGACAACCATCGGTCTCTCACCCCATTGGGAGAACCTTAAAGCGTTGAAAACTCTGGCTAAAGCTATGGGGCGGAAGTTACTCGCCTTCGATATGGCGGACGGGAGTGAAGTCCTAGCCGAGTTCATAGGTTCACTTGGCGTTGACTATTTAATAGCCGGGGACGTTCTGCTCAAAGATCACCTGAAGTGGGTTGAGTTGCTATCAGAAAAGGCGGGGGTTAAGCCCCTTGAGCCCCTCTGGAGGAGGGACACAAAGGAACTCGCGGAGGAAATCCTGAGGACTGGCTTTGAGTACGCGATAATCGCAGTAAAGAAAGAGAAGCTCGGCAAGGAGTGGCTTGGCTACACCTTCCGTTCGGTTGATGACTTGGAGCGTTTTCTGGAGAACAATCCAGGAATAGATCCCATAGGAGAATTTGGGGAGTTTCACACGGTTGTTTTAGCATCTCCGCTCTTTGAGGAGCGCTTTGCTCTTGAGGTTCTCTCGACTGAGGAGAGCGAGAGGTACTACTGGATAAGGTTCAGGCTGGTGAGAGAATGAAACGAAAAGAACTCCTCTTTCAGCTCGAATCAAAGGGCATAACCCTCAACGCCATGCTGGAAACTGCCATGGAACTCTACATCGGCGAGGATAAGGAAAAAGTCCGCGAGGAACTCAAAAACCTCATGCTGAGGTACCTCGACGACATCAACGTCCAAGCTTTGCTCACGGCCGCGCTCCTCCTTGAGGAGAACTTTGAAGTTGAGGGCGACCCGGTGAACTTAGTTGCCGACGAGCTGATAGGGATAAGCATTGCCGAGCTGATAGGCGGCAAGATGGCGCTCTTCAACTTCTTCTACTACGACACGCGAAAGCCAGGGATTTTAAAGGAGCTTCCTCCATTCCTCGATGACGCCATCGGCGGCTTCATAGCTGGCTGCATGACGAGGTTGTTCGAGGGGGACTAACATGAAGAACCTCCTACCGTTCCTGACAAGGATTCCAGTAAAAGGAGACTTCGAGAAGGCCAGGAAAGAACTCTGGGCTTTTCCTTTCCTCTCCATGGTTACTTCAGCCCTCCCGACGGCTGTTCTTTACCTCGGACTCCCCCTCGCCAACGTTCTTGCACTCCTCGCGCTCTACCTCACCATAGGCCTCCTGCACCTTGACGGCCTCGCCGACTGGGCCGATGGGATAATGGTGAAGGGTGACCGCGAGAGGAAGATAAAGGCAATGAAGGATCTGAACACCGGAATAGCGGGCCTCTTCGCGGTGGTCATGGTTCTGCTCCTCCAAGTTTACTCGCTCCCGCTCGTTCCCTTCTACGCGCTCTTTTTGGCCGAACTCAACTCCAAGTTCGCCATGCTCCTCGCGCTGGCAACGAGAAAACCGCTCGGCTCCGGCCTGGGGGCATACTTCATGGAGGGGATGAACCGAAAACAGATGGCCATCGGAACGGCCCTCTACCTCCTGCTGATCCCCTTTGTCCTGATCGAACCCTCCGCGCTTGCATCTCTCCTCGGCCTTCTGACAGGGGTTTATGCCATACACATCTCGCTGAAGAACTTCGGCGGCCTTAACGGAGACTGCATAGGGGCAGTGGCGGAGATAACGAGGACCGGGACGCTTTTGGTTATGGCGTTTGCATGGCAATGGATTTAAAGGATAACACGCAAAAAAAGGCGGTGGGAGAATGGAAGAGGTGGAGAGAATATTTGCCAAACTTCCACCCGAGGCCCGAAGGGAGCTTTTAGACTACGCGGAGTTCCTGCTTCAGAAATATGGAAAGCGGGAGGTTAGAGGATTCAGGTTTACATGGGAAGGAAAGCTGAAGGACGTTAAGATGACCTCCGTTGAGCTTCAGCACAAGGCCTTGGAGTGGCGGGAGAATGTATCTGATTGACACGAACGTTTTCCTTGAGATTCTTCTAGGTCAAGAAAAGAAAGAGGTAGCAAAGCGATTTTTGAATTCACACCCGGGAGAACTTCTCATGAGTGATTTCACTCTTCATTCGATAGGGGTTGTTCTTTTTAGGCTTGGACGACCTGAGGTTTTTCTGGATTTCCTCCAAGACACGCTTCCAAACGTCGAAATTGTAACGCTTTCCGATTCAGAGTACCAAACGGTCGTCGAGTTTCACCAGAAGTATGGATTAGATTTTGACGATGCTTATCAATGTGCCGTTGCAGTTTCGAAAGACCTAACTATTGTAACAATGGACAAAGATTTTAGAAAAGCCCCATATTCTCTCAAGGTCATTTTTCTGTAGGAGGCTGAACCCCTGGAATCACATTAAGCTCGTCCAGCTCCCTGTCTTCGAGTGCCGCGTAGGGTACGTATCCCCTCTCCCTGGCCTTTTCAATGAAGTCGAGGATTCTCGCGAGGTCTTCCCCGCTCCTTGTCCCGTCATCGAGGTAATCCACGACCAGAACAACTTTTCCCGCCTTAACAACCCTGTCCAGGAGGGGAACTTTCTCGTCCGTCCAAGGGCTCGGTTTGAGGCCGTCGTAGAAGACATCTTCACTCGCCCAGCCGGAGACGGCCTTCAGAAGGCTCCCGTTGTCGTAGTTGAGGAGCCACTCCCCGTTCTGAGGGATTACAATGAAATCCTCACCCGCCTTAGAGCGGGCGTAGTTGGCTATCTGGAGTATGAACTCGATCATCTGCCCCGCAGTCCAGTTCTCGTCGTAGCCGTTCTCAGCCCAGAACCAGTACTCATCAACCTTGTCGAGATAAACCCCCCTAAAGCCCTGAGTGATGATTCTGTCGAGGTACTCAAAGACTATCCTCTTCCAGCCGTCATTCCAGTACTTAACGGCGTAATCCCCTGGCCACTCTGGATTTTCCGGGCCGAGCCAATCCGGTGGCTCCGTCTTCCAGCTTTCGTTCCAGTAGAAGCGGTAGTCCTCAGCTTCGCCGATGCTGATGTAGGCTATGGGAATTACCCTGGCCCTCTTAATCTCAGCTATTTCCTCCCGCGTGTAGGCTGTCTCATCGCCCCCGTCCCTTGAGTAGTCCATGACGATTAAGTCGAAGCCGCTCTTCGCTATAACCTCCGGGCTGGCGTTCTGCAGCCAGTAGGCCCAGCTCCTCACCGAGGAGAGGTTCAGTGTTCTCTTATGTTGGATTTGGCTTGAGTTTTCACGTTTTGGAGTGGTCCGGGTCGTTGATGTCAGGTTTTGACGGGCTATTTCTGTTGAATTCGGTAGAGCTGGAGGGGAAGGGGACGTCGTTCCGAGTATATGGGGAGAAGGGGCCGAAGGCGTGCCGGTTTTCTCCCCGGCTGGAGCGTTTGAGAGACAGGCGGACGCCAGAACTATGAGGAGCGAGAGGAACATCACGCCGACAGACCGCATAGGTATTAACCGGACGGAAGGCCTTTTAACCGTTGCCCGCTATTCCCTTCCATGATAATCATCATGGCCGGCGGGCGGTCGAGCAGAATGGGCCGGGAGAAGCCCGTCCTGAAGGTCGGGGGCAGGCCGATGCTCCTGCGCGTTTACGGGGAGGCGGAAAAAGTCGGGGAAGTGCTCGTTGCCGTCTCCAGAAACGCGCCGAAGACGAGGGAGCTCTGTCTCCGCGAGGGGATTCCCATCGTTGAAACGCCGGGCAGGGGCTACGTGGAGGACACCCTTTTCCTCCTCCGCGAGTTCGGGCCCTTCCTAAGCGTCTCCGCTGATTTGCCCTTCCTGAAGGCGAGCGATGTGATGGCCATAGGGGAGGCCTTCGACGGGAGGACGAGTTTAACGGGCGTTCTCCCACTTGACAGGGTGCCAAAGGACCTGCACCCCCTCACCTACAGGGGCTACGCGGTAATCGGCCTCAACGCCGTTGGAACCGAGGGAGAAAAGTTCTTCGAGCTGAGCAACCCGCTATTGGCTCTCAACGTGAACACTCCGGGGGAGTTAAAGCTCGCCGAAGGGATAGCGGGACTGTGGAAAAACCATTTAAGGCCTTCCGCGAACTCCAGGGAGGTGGTTGAATGGAAGGCTCAGGGTCGTCCATCGGCGGTTTTTTGATGTTCATGGCCCTCGCGATAATCGGCGTGATAATCATACTGGGCCTTCTCCTCTTCGCGGCCGCGTTCCTGGTGGTTCTGGTCCCGCTGATAGTAATCCTGCTCGTTGTCGGAGCGGCCAAGGGGTGGTGGAAGAAGAGACACCCTCCCAAGGAGCTTGAGAGCCCCGAGGATTATTGGAGGTGATGTTGTGGTAGAAATAGCCCGCCTGAGCACGTCCTCGATTAAAAAGGTCTTTTCTCGTGAGGAGGAGTTCAGCGACTGGCTGGTTGAGAACATTGAGATTCTCGAGGAGAAAATAGGTGTGGAACTTGAGGACATCGAGAGAGAATACCAGATTGGAAACTATTTCGCGGACATAATAGCCAGGGACACCAACAACGGGGCAATGGTTATCATTGAAAACCAGTTTGGAAAAACGGACCACGATCACCTTGGCAAAATCCTCACATATGCCTCGGGGGTAGATGCAAAGGTTATAGTATGGATAGCCGAGAAATTCTCAGACGAACACAAGCAGGCGCTGAACTGGCTGAACGAGAACACCGGCCAGGATATTGGGTTCTTTGGGCTGGAAGTAAAAGCGGTAAAGATTGGGGATTCCCCGTATGCGGTTGATTTTGATGTCGTTATAATGCCGAATCAATGGAGGAAAATCAGCAGGAGCGCAGTTGATAGACTTGGACCAAGACAGGAAAGTTATCTAGACATCTGGAGGAGGGTTTTGGAGGTTTACGGCAAGAATCTCAGACCCCAGCCCAGGTTCAGACAGGTATTTGGCAGTGGAGTTTCCAACGTTCAGTATGAATGGCGCATATGGGAGGATAAGTTTGCGATTGGGATCTACATCGGAAAGCCCTCCTCCGAAGAAAACGAGCGGATACAGAGATGCCTCAAGGAGCACGTCGCTGAAATCTCGCGGGCGATGAACGTATCTCCCGACAACATTCAGTGGGAAGAACCTTATGGGACCACTCGGGGCTCAAAGAGAATGAGCATCTATTATCCCCTCGAAAGGTCTCCCTTTGAAATGACAGAGAAAGAGAGGGAAGCACTCGCCAGGAGACTTGCTTCAGAGATGAAGAAGCTTGAGAAAGCCACTAAGAAGATACTCCAGAGGTGTCACTAAACCCCCAGCTCCTCCAAGATCCTCTCCACGTCGAGGTGTCTCTCAACGACCCTTGCGAACCTCTCTATCTCCTCCTCTATGCTCCAGCCTTCGATGGAAACCGGTTCGAGACCCCTCTTCGCCCGGAGGGAGTTGAGGAACCGCTCGGTGAAGGTGAAGTTGTGGAAGATGCCGTGCAGGTAGGTGCCGAAGGCCCTCTTGCCAATCGCCCCCTCAGGCTCAAAGGTTTTCACCCCGTTTACTGCCGTTATCACCGAGAAAGGCTTCGCAGAGGTGCTCCTGCCGAAGCGTATCTCGTAGCCCTCAACCGCCATTCCCTTAGCCGGCCCCCATAGAACTTCTGCTCTCAGGTGGTTCGTCCTCTTGACCTTCCCGAAGAAGGTCTTGGCCGGCAGAAGGCCGATGCCCCTGACCGTTCCGCGCTTCGATTCGACGGTGTCTGTTATCTTCTCGCCCAGCATCTGGAAGCCGCCGCAGATTCCGACGACGAAAGAGCCTTCCCTGTGGGCCTCCAGTATGGCATCTTCAAAGCCATTTTCACGAAGCCAGAGCAGATCCTCGACAGTGTTCTTGCTCCCGGGGATTATGATGACGTCGCCCTTGATCTCCTCCGCCCTGGTGACGTAATCAACGCCGTTGGCCCAGTGGAGGGGCTCAAAATCTGTAAAGTTGCTTATGTGGGGGAGCTTTACTATCTGAATGTGGAGCTCGCCCTTCACCTTCGGGAACTCCGCCAGGGAGTCCTCTTCCGGTAGGCGGTGCTCGACGTAGGGGATAACGCCGAGGGTAGGCTTCCCGTAGCGCCTCTCCAGGTACTCAAAGCCAGGCCGGAGGAGGGAAGCGTCCCCGCGGAACTTGTTGAAGACGAAGCCGATTACCGCTTCCCTCTCGCGTTCATTCAAAAGCTCCATCGTGCCCACTATGCTGGCGAAGCTCCCGCCCCGGTCTATGTCAGTAACGAGGATCCCTTTGGCCTTTGCGTGGAGCATGACGCGGGTGTTCGCTATGTCGTAGTCCCTCAGGTTAATCTCGACCGGACTGCCTGCGCCCTCGATTATCACCAGGTCGTGCTCCTCCTTGAGCCCGTCGAGAACTTCCATCACCTTCCTGAAGAGCTCCTCCTTCCGGGAGAGCATGTAATCTCTGGCCGAAACGCTACCTATTGGCTTCCCCATGAAGACGACCTGGCTCCTCATGTTGCCTTCAGGCTTGAGCAGAATCGGGTTGAACTTCACCGACGGCCTCTTCCGGCAGGCTATCGCCTGTAAATACTGCGCACGGCTTATCTCGCCGCCCTCTATGCTCGGTGCGGAGTTCAGGCTCATGTTCTGGCTCTTGAAGGGGACGACGTCGTAACCGAGGTTCGAGAAAATCCGGCATAGTGCGGTAACGAGGAGCGACTTGCCGGCTCCGGACGAGGTTCCAAGCACCATCAGGGCCTTTCCCATTCTCCCACCGTTCACAGTTGGCCGAAGGGCATATAAACCCTTGGATAAAAACTCCAGCGGTGGTTGGAATGGAGAGCCTCTTCCTTCTCGTCTTGGGGAACACAGAGATAAGCACCGTACCCGGAATAAGCGTCGCCGGGGCAACCCCTGAGCTGACGAAGCTCACACCGGTGGCCGATGCGGAATACCTCTTCCACGAGAAGCCCCTGACCATAGACGTGATTCCCGTAACGCCCGAAGGGCATCCGACGCCTGCGATAATAACCAAGGCCGCGAGGGAGCTCGCGAACTTCCCCGTTCTGGTCGTGAGGGGCGGAACTTATCTCGCTCCCCTCGTCCCGCACGTGCACGTCAGCGACGCCATTGGGAGAGACTTCAGAAATGGGCCGGCTTTACCCGAGTTCGGGGAGATAATAAAGCGCGCCAGGCTGTTCGGCGAGGAGCTCAACAAACTGCCGATCAAAGAACTCGTCATCGGGGAATCAACGCCCGGAGGAACGACGACCGCTCAGGCTGTCCTGTGGGCACTCGGCTACGACGCGAAGACCAGTTCAGCTTCACCGAACAACCCGCAGGGCCTCAAGGAGAGGGTAATCGGCGAGGCCTTCGAGAGGGCCGGAATCGGGAAAGGTCAACTGAAGGACAACCCGCTTGAGGCCCTGAGGCAGTTCGGCGACCCCATGATGGCAACGGTGGTGGGTATTTCCCTCGGCTTCAGGAAGAGCGTCGTCTTAGCTG